>DAIEFO010000349.1 GCA_027325475.1 Desulfobacteraceae bacterium
ATGCTGTCTCCGGAGGATATCGCCTGGCTGGCCGGCATGCTGGTATATCGACTGATGGCGCTTTCCAGATAGCTCTCACAATTGCATGGTATAATCAAGGGGCAACGAAGAGACAATCAGGGCAGTTTAAAAGATATTCTCTCGTTCGCTGCTTTTTGCTTTCTCTCCCGGGATCCGGGATATGCGCCGGAGGTGCTGCGGCAGAAGGCTTGAGACGGCTGGCCGCACATGTGGAGTCCATCAGCCTTCAGGGTATGTTTCGATCCATGGCAACCCGCAACGATTCAACTGCTCCATGAACGGATCCGGATCAAATTCTTCCACATTGAAGACGCCGGCGCCCTGCCATTTTCCGGTCAGCATCATCATGGCGCCAATCATGGCCGGTACACCGGTGGTATAAGAAATAGCCTGCGCCTGGATTTCCCGGTAGCATTCCGCGTGGTCGCACACATTATAGATATAATATCGAAGCGGTTTTCCATCCTTAATGCCATCGATCATACAGCCGATACAAGTCTTTCCCGTATAGCCCGCCGCCAGCGAAGACGGTTCCGGCAGCAGAACCTTCAGAAACTGGAGAGGTACAATCTGAACGCCCTGATACAACACCGGATCGATCCGGGTCATCCCAACATTCTGAAGCACCCTCAGGTGCGTCAGGTATTCCTGTGAAAACGTCATCCAGAAGCGCATTCTGCGAATACCTGAAATATGTCTGGCGAGAGATTCCATCTCTTCATGATACATCAGATACATTTCCCGGACGCCGATCTGTGGAAAATCAAAGGATTGGTGCACTGACAGCGGCTCGGTTTCGATCCAGCGTCCGCTGTCATAATATTTACCTCTGGCCGTGACTTCCCGGATATTGATTTCCGGATTGAAATTGGTGGCGAACGGATGGCCATGATCTCCGGCGTTACAGTCCATGATGTCCACCGTGTGGATTTCATCGAAGCGGTGTTTGAGGGCATAAGCGCAGAAAACATTGGTGACGCCAGGATCGAATCCGCACCCCAGAAGTGCCATAATGCCCTTTTCCCTGAATCTGTCATGATAGTCCCACTGCCACTTATAGCAGAATCTGGCTTCATCCGGCGGTTCGTAGTTTGCAGTGTCCATGTAGTTCACGCGGGTTTCCAGACAGGCATCCATGATGCTGAGATCCTGGTATGGCAGCGCCACGTTGATAACCAGATCCGGTTTGACGTTTCGAATCAATTCCACCACTTCAGGGGTGTGATCGGCGTCCACCCTGGCCACATCAACAGGTCTGGGAAGCTGTCTCTGAATGGCTTCACATTTTGCCAGCGTGCGGCTGGCCAGAACAATATGAGAAAAAACCTCGGGTGACCGGGCGCATTTATGCGCGACAACAGCCCCCACGCCTCCGGCGCCGATAATCAGAACCTTGCCCATGTGTGAATTCCTTCCAGGTGAAGCTGCCTCATAAAAAGTCGAATTTCGGGCGGCTTCGACATTAAAAAAGGGCTGCCCGAATGTTTTCAGGCAACCCCGGATGTATGGGACAATGCATCACATCAGATGAAAAAATCAATGTCTGGCGTAAGAAATACCCCACCATTTTTGAGCAGCAGACGCATCAGCAGCTTCTTCAGTGACATGGTTATAGCCGAACCAACTGAAAGCCAGATGGCTCCAGCTTTTATAGTGAGAGCTGTGGTCATAATAACCGGATTCTTTTACAGCAGCCCCACATCCAGCCAAAAACAAGCCTAACACCATAATCATCGCCATTTTCTTCATGATTTTTCCTCCTTTGCTGAATCATTAACAAAATAAAAATATTACACTTCTCCACGTTCTCCGTCTGAATCCTTATATCAAAACCTGAAAGAGTGCAATCAAAATATCCGCCCGATTCATAATATTCAAACGGAAAATAATATAACCACATGAATATTAAACTGATATAGCGATGGCAACAAATTCGAAAAAAATAACGTCGGCGTTTATGAAAAACGCAGTTTGTAAAGGCTCCGATCATGACGACTTCGTAAAAAGTCGAATTTCGGACGACTTCGTAAAATGTTCGCAGGCAAGGCGTGCAAATCCTGAGGAATGAAGCGTACTTGTCGTACGCTGCAATGACGAAG
>DAIEFO010000034.1 GCA_027325475.1 Desulfobacteraceae bacterium
CGAAGTTCAGGCGCGCCTGGAACCTATTTGTCATGATATGGAATTCGAAATACCCGGTTCAAAAGTGACGATCATATCTGAACCCGTTGAAGACGGTAAAAGCAACCCGTGAAGGCTGACGGCGCGTTATTTTGCCTTCAGCCTTCACTTTCGGTCAGTACCGTAAAAACTATTTTCCAAAAACGCGGACGCAGAGTTCTCCCAGTGTTCCCAGATTTTCACACACGGTAATGCCGCAGGCTTTCATGGCGGCGATTTTGCCCTGACCGGTGCCGCTGCTGCCGCTGATAATAGCACCGGCATGGCCCATTCTTCGGCCCGGAGGCGCTGTCAGTCCGGCGATAAAGCCAATGACCGGTTTGGTGACATGCTGCTGAATAAATGTCGCGGCTTCTTCTTCAGCCGTACCGCCGATTTCGCCGACCATGACGATGCCAGCGGTTTGTGTATCTTTCTGAAACGCATCCAGGCAGTCAATGAAATTGGTGCCATTGACCGGATCGCCGCCGATGCCGATGCACGTGGTCTGTCCGATCCCCTGCTGGGTAAGCTGATGCACCACCTCGTAGGTCAGCGTTCCGGAGCGGGAAACCACGCCGATCGGCCCGCCGGGTTTGTGCGTCGGCCCCGGCATGATGCCGATCTTGCATTCACCCGGCGTGATGATGCCCGGGCAGTTGGGGCCGATCAACCGGGATTTTCTTCCGGAAAGAAAATTTTTGACCCGCATCATGTCCATGACCGGAATGCCTTCGGTAATGGCCACAATCAGTTCGATATCCGCATCTGCGGCTTCCATGATGGCATCGGCTGCAAACGGCGGGGGAACAAAGATCATGCTGCAGTTGGCGCCTGTCGCCTTTACCGCATCCCGAACCGTGTTGAATACAGGAACGTCATCCATTTTCTGACCAGCCTTGCCCGGTGTGACGCCTGCCACCACCTGTGTGCCGTACGCCACACACTGCCGGGTATGAAACTGCCCTTCCTTGCCGGTAATGCCCTGAACCAGCAGCCGGGTATTTTTATTGACAAATATACTCATGATGTTTCCTCCTAGCCCCTGACGATCGTCGCCACTTTCTGGGCGGCGTCTTTAAGATCCACGGCAGTAATCAGATTTAAACCGGATTCACGCAATATCCGCCGACCTTCCTCGACATTGGTGCCTTCCATGCGAACCACAACGGGAACGTTGATGCCGGTTTTCCGGGCCGCCTGAACCACGCCTTCAGCCAGAACATCGCAGCGCAGAATGCCACCGAAAATATTGATGAGAATTCCCTTCACATTTTTGTCACTCAGGATGATCCGGAAGCCGTTTTCCACCATTTCCGCGTTCGCTCCGCCGCCGACATCCAGAAAGTTGGCGGGGCTGGCGCCGGCCTGCTTGATGATATCCATCGTAGCCATGGCCAGACCCGCGCCGTTCACCATGTTGCCGACGTTTCCATCCAGTGCGATATAGTTGAGGTTGAAACGGGAGGCATCGATTTCGAGAGGATTTTCTTCATCCAGGTCCCGATACGCCAGAATATCCTTGTGCCGGAACAGGGCGTTGTCGTCAAAATTGACTTTGGCATCCAGGGCGATCACGCTCTGTTCTGCGGTAACGACCAGAGGATTGATTTCCACCAGTGAGCAGTCGTAGGCCATAAACAGCGCATAGAGACGACTGAGCAAGGCGGTGAAGGGTTTGATGACTTCCGCAGCCAGGTGCAGCCCGTAAGCAACTTCCCGGCAATGATAGGCTTGAATGCCGACCAGGGGATTGATATAAACCTTGATGATTTTTTCCGGAGTATTGGCCGCTACTGTCTCGATGTCCATGCCGCCGGCTTCGCTGGCGATGATAACCACCTTGGCTGTGGCCCGATCCGGAATAATGCTCAGATAGAGTTCTTTCTGAATGTTGAGCCCCTGTTCGACCAGCACTTTTTTCACCAGCCGTCCTTCAGGCCCCGTCTGATGGGTGACCAGATTCATTCCCAGAATCTGCCCCGCCACAGTGGCAACGTCTGTTTTGGATTGGGCCAGTTTGACACCGCCGCCTTTTCCCCTGCCGCCGGCATGAATCTGCGCCTTGACCACCCAGGGGCCGTCGCCGAGACGCTTGGCCCATTCCCGGGCGCTGGCCCCGTTGTAACAGACGTGACCGTCCGGGACCGGTACGCCGAACTCCCTCAGAATCGCCTTTGCCTGATACTCATGAATTTTCATAGATGTTCTTTCTCCTCATCTTTCAAAACAGGGGTTGCTGTCCAACCCCTGACGATAACGATACGCTTCGGCGCAAACGCCGTTCATCCGTGATATCCGGATGACAGCCTATCCGATGACACACAGCACCGCCCCTTTGGGTACGGAATCGCTGCTCTTGAAGTTGATGGCTTTAATGGTTCCGTCCACTGGAGCTGCCAGCGCATTTTCCATCTTCATGGCTTCCAGAACGACAACCGTTTCCCCTTTGCTGACCTTATCGCCGACATTTTTCTCGAAGCGCACAATCATTCCCGGCATGGGAGCGTTAATGGGCGTGCCATCTACAGCAGGCGCTGCCGCCACCGGTCTGGCTGCTGCTGGCGCCGCCGCTTTGGGTGCTGACGGGGCCGCTGGTCTGGCTGGCGCTGCTCCCGGAGCTGCAGGCGCTACCGCCTTGGCCGGCTGGATATAGCTGACGACCGGAGCACCACCAATTTCCTCAACACCAACTTCAAAATAATCGTCATCCACAAATACATTGAATTTTCGGAGATTATCACCCTTGACAGGAGCTTCTTTCTCTGTTTTTTCAACCAGTTTTCCGGCCACTGCCTTCTGGATCAGTTCTTTTTTGGCTTTGACCTGTTCGAGGGTAATCGGTTTGACGTCATCTGGAACCGGCTCTTTACCGTATTTCCACTGGAGGAACCGTTTTCCGGTAACCGGATAAATCGCATAGATCAGTTCATCATCCAGATCCACAGCCAGCCCCTTGACATCCTCCTGCGCTTTTTTCAGTTCCGGTTCCAACACCTGCGCCGGACGGCAGCAAATGGGGTCTTCGCCTCTGGGATATCCTTTGAGCGCTTTTTTCTGAACTTCAGGATTAATGGGAACCGCTGTCTTGCCGTAAAGCCCGAAGCACAAATCCTTGACCTGGCCGGTAATCATCTTGTAGCGTTCGTTTTCGTCATCGAAGAGGACGTTGTTGACCGTCTGAATACCGACAATCTGGCTGGTGGGCGTGACCAGCGGAATCTGCCCAAGGTCTTTGCGCACCCTGGGAAGCTCGGCATAGACCTGGTCAATTTTGTCCAGTGCATCCATTTCGCGGAGCTGGTTGACGAGGTTGGAAAGCATGCCGCCTGGTGTCTGATGGAGCAGCACGTTGATATCAATGATGGACAATTTGGTGTCATCCAGGATATGGCGATATTTGGGGCAGATTTCCTTTTCAAGGATTTCATTGATGGCGGCCAGGCTTTTGATGTCAAAACCCGTATCGCGGTTTGTACCCAGAAGGGTCATGACCAGCGGTTCGATGGCCGGGTGGGAGGTGCGATAGGCATAGGGAGACATGCAGGTGTCAATAATATCCACGCCGGCTTCAATGGCCTTTAAATGCGACATGGACGCCATGCCGGATGTAAAATGGCTGTGCAGGTTGATGGGAACCTTGACGGCTTCTTTTAAGGCTTTGATAATGGCATACGCATCATACGGAGCAATAAGCCCTGCCATATCCTTCAGGCAGATGCTGTCTGCGCCCATGGCTTCCAGGTCTTTGGCTTTTTTCACATAATAGTCCAGATTATAGACCTCGCCGCCCAGACGGGGTTCGGTCATGGTGTAACAGATACATCCCTGAAAATGTTTGCCGCAGGATTTGATGACCGGCACAACGGTTTCGAAGTTGCGATAATCATTCAGCGCGTCAAATGTTCTGAAAACATCCATGCCATTGGCGGCGGCTCTTTCCACAAAGGCGCGGGCCACATCGTCGGCATAATTGCGGTATCCCACCAGGTTCTGGGCTCTGAGGAGCATTGAGAACGGGGTTTTTTTGATGTAGCGCTTCAGCGTCCGGAGCCGTTCCCAGGGATCTTCATTCAGGAACCGGTGCATGGTGTCGAAGGTGGCGCCACCCCAGGTTTCCAGAGCCCAGAAGCCCACTTCATCCATCTTTTCGGCCACGGGAATCATGTCTTCGGTTCTGCCCCTTGTGGCAAACAGGGACTGATGGCCGTCCCGAAGGGTCAGGTCTTCTATTTTGACCGGATTGGCCGCTTTGGGCCGATCTTTGCTGTAATTCATCTGAGTCATCTGTACTTGATTATGATCGCTCATGCTTGGAGTCTCCTCATCTATGGTAACATCTTCAGTTGGTATAAAATTCGATATGGCAACGTGAGGGGCAGAAACGCCTGAATGCCTTCAAGCTCTTTATGGCGCTTCCCGCCCGAAATTGGGCACCCGGGTTTTTCGGTTTCAGCGAAACCTTGCCCCCTGGAATGTCCGTAACTGCATCAGGTTCCGCATTCCCATCATTTCCTGTCTGCCGCTGATTCCCCATAGCCGGAGCGGTGCTGCAGGCGCTGCTGTGGAATCCGCAATCTGAGGCGCAGCCATGGCTGCCGCATTTTCTTCCGAACGGAGATAGCTGAGTACGGCCGCAACGGCTGCAACGGCTTTCGGAGAATGTTTGATATCCGATTTCATCTTGCTTCCCCCTTATAGCGGTATATTGCCGTGTTTTTTCGGCGGACGGGTTTCCCGCTTGCTGCACATGATCTCGAGTGCGTCAATCAGCCGGGGCCGGGTTTCACTCGGAACAATCACGGCGTCAATATACCCTCTGCTGGCCGCGCAGTACGGATTTGAAAACAAATCGTCATATTCCTGTATCTTTTCGGCGCGTTTGGCTTTGGGATCCGCTGCGCCGGAGATTTCCTTGCGATGAATGATATTGGCCGCTCCGGCAGCGCCCATGACCGCAATCTGAGCCGTCGGCCAGGCAAAGGCCATATCCGCGCCCAGGTCTTTGGAACACATGGCCAGATAGGATCCGCCGTAGTCTTTCCGGGTCACCAGCAGCAGTTTGGGCACCGTGGCTTCGGAATAGCACCAGAGCAGTTTGGCGCCATGACGGATAATGCCGCCCCATTCCTGATAGCTGCCAGGCAAATAACCTGGCACATCGGCAATCGTCAGGATGGGAACATTGAATGCGTCGCAAAAGCGGATAAAGCGTGTTGCCTTGTCCGAAGCGTTGATATCCAGACATCCGGCCATGACACTGGGCTGATTGGCGATAATACCGATGCTTCGGCCGTTCAGCCTGGCAAATCCAATGAGGATATTGGGGGCATAGAATTCATGTGGTTCAAAGAAAACGCCGTTATCCACAATCGCGCCGATCACCGCTTTCATGTCATAGGACTGATTGGGGCTGTCGGGAATGATGGTATCCAGCGCCGGTGTCACACGATGGGGATCATCTTCGGCCGGCGCAATGGGCGGGTCTTCCATGTTGTTGGAGGGCAGATAAGACAGCAGGGTTTTGATCTTGGCAATGGCGTCTGCATCGCTTTCGCAGGCAAAGTGAGAAACGCCGCTTTTCTCGTTGTGCGCCATGGCGCCGCCCAGATCTTCAAAGCTGATTTCCTCGCCGGTAACGGATTTAATGACTTCCGGGCCGGTGATGAACATGTAGCTGGAGTTTTTCACCATAAAAATCCAGTCTGTCATGGCGGGCGAATACACGGCGCCTCCGGCTGTGGTTCCCATGATGGCCGATATCTGGGGGATAACGCCGGACGCCAGGGCATTGCGGTAAAAAATCTGACCGAAACCCGACAGCGCATCCACGCCTTCCTGAATTCTGGCGCCGCCGGAATCGTTCATGCCGACAAACGGCACGCCGGCTTTCATGGCCATGTCCATGACCTTGCAGATTTTTTTGGCGTGCATCTCTCCGAGGCTGCCGCCGCGGGATGTAAAATCCTGAGAAAACGCAAACACGGGGCGGCCATCCACCAGGCCATGCCCTGTGATGACGCCGTCGCTGGGAATATCAATTTTTTCCATACCGAAATTGGTGCACCGGTGTGAAACGAACATGTCAATTTCACGAAACGTTCCGGAATCAAAGAGAAGGTTCAGGCGTTCGCGCGCCGTCAGCTTGCCTTTTTCCCGTTCCTTGGCAATGGCTTTCTCACCACCCATTTTCAGGATCTTCGCCTCACGCGCTTTCAGATCCCGGATTTTGTCTTCCACTATGCCCATCGCTATATCCTTTCCTCTCTCATAAATGACGTTCTCTGATAAAACACCATGTACTTTCAAAACGCCGGCGGTACATGCGGGCCGCTTTTTACATCACGCGCCGTCAGGCGCTGCCTGTGTCAGGCCACATTATTTGTCGCATCCGTCCAAAATTCCCAGAAGCCGGTCCGCCGCCACGGTGGACGCCAGCGTTCCGTTTTCCACCTGCCGCATCAGTTCCGGCAGGCATCGCTGAACTTCCGGGTGACGGTAAAACCGGTCTTTCAGCCCTTCCTCCACCAGCGACCACATCCAGGACAGTGCCTGTTGCCGGCGGTTCTGCGTCAGCTCACAGCTTTGGGTCATGATGTCCCGATGCTGCAACACGGCATCCCATATCTCGCCGATGCCATTCATGTCCCGAGCGCTGCACGTCAGGACCGGCGGCGTCCAGTTGGGCGAAGCCGGTTTCAGAAGATGCAGCGCGTTTTCATAATCCTTCCGGGCGCGCTTCGCCTTTTCGACGTTATCGCCATCCGCCTTGTTGATGGCAATGGCGTCCGCCAGTTCCAGAACACCTTTCTTGATGCCCTGAAGTTCATCGCCGGCGCCGGCCAGCATCAGCACCAGGAAAAAATCCACCATCGAGGAAACCGTGATTTCGGACTGGCCGACCCCGACTGTTTCCACGATGATGACATCAAAGCCAGCGGCTTCACACACCAGCATGGTTTCCCGTGTTTTTCGGGCGACACCCCCCAGTGTGCCTCCAGACGGTGATGGTCGAATGAACGCTCGCTCATTTACCGAAAGCCGTTCCATCCGGGTTTTATCCGCCAGAATGCTCCCGCCGCTGCGGGTGCTGCTGGGGTCCACCGCCAGCACCGCCACGCGATGGCCTTTTTCCACCAGCATCATCCCTAAGCTTTCTGTAAACGTGCTTTTGCCAACGCCTGGCACCCCGGTAATTCCCAGCCGCACCGCCCTGCCCGTGAATGGCAGGAGACACTCCAGAATTTCCTGAGCCTGCGCCTGATGCACGCTCAAAGAGCTTTCAATGAGCGTGATCGTTTTGGCCAGAATCCGGCGGTTGCCTTCCCGAATAGCGGCAACGGTGGCATCGGTTCCGGAAATCATCCGTTCTTTTTCTCCAAAGCGTTCAGGGTCTGGTTGGCGGAGTCGGTGATGGAGGTGCCGGGGCCAAATACGGCGACGGCGCCTGCGGCAAACAGAAAATCGTAGTCTGCCGGCGGAATGACACCACCCACCACAACCTGGATATCATCACTGCCGCCTGCTTTCAGGGCGGCGATGAGCTGAGGCACCAGCGTTTTGTGACCAGCAGCCAGGCTGGAAACGCCCACGATATGCACATCGTTTTCAATCGCCATTTTTGCGGCTTCTTCCGGGGTCTGGAACATGGGGCTGAGATCCACGTCAAACCCAAGATCTGCATATGCGGTCGCTACCACCTTCACCCCACGGTCGTGGCCATCCTGCCCCATCTTGGTGAGCAGAATTCTGGGCCGACGGCCATGTGCATCCGCAAAATCCTGAGTTCGTTTCCGGATAGCGTCAATACGGGACGTATCGGCATATTCAGACGCATACACACCGGAAATACACTGTGTGGTGGCTATAAAACGGCCGAAGACTTTTTCCATGGCATCCGATACCTCTCCAACGGTGGCGCGCAGGCGAATGGCTGAAATGCTGGCTTCCAGAAGGTTCCCGCCGCTTTCCGCGCAGTGAGTCAGATGATCCAGGGCCGCCTTCACGGCGCCGGCATCCCGTTTCGCCCTGAGTTCTTTCAGACGCGCCACCTGTTCCAGGCGCACGGCGTCGGTGACTTCGCGGACATCGTCTAAGGGTTTTTCCTCGATTTTATATTTGTTGACACCGACGATGACATCCAGCCCCTGATCAATGCGGGCCTGTTTCCTGGCAGCCGACTCTTCGACACGAAGTTTAGGCATGCCGGTTTCAATGGCTTTGGCCATGCCGCCCAGCGCCTGAACTTCGTTGATGATCTTGCGGGCTTCCCGAACAATGCCGTCGGTCAGGGCTTCCACATAATAAGAACCGGCCAGCGGATCCACCACATGGCAAATCTGGGATTCTTCCTGAACAATGATCTGGGTGTTGCGGGCGATGCGCGCGGAAAATTCCGTGGGAAGTCCGACGGCTTCATCGAAAGAATTGGTGTGCAGGGACTGCGTGCCGCCTAACGCTGCGGACATACATTCCAGCGTGGTGCGGATGATGTTGTTGTACGGATCCTGCTGGGTCAGGCTCCAGCCGGAAGTCTGGCAGTGGGTTCTGAGCATCAGGGATTGCTTGTTTTTGGGGTTGAAGGGCTTGATCAGTTCATGCCACAGGAACCGGGCGGCTCTCAGCATGGCGATTTCCATGAAGAAATTCATGCCGATGCCAAAGAAAAATGACAGCCGGGGGGCAAACGTATCGATGTCCGTGCCGGTCGCCAGAGCGGCCTTGACGTATTCCAGACCATCGGCCAGCGTGAAAGCGGTCTGGAGCACCGAGTTGGCGCCTGCTTCCATCATATGGTAGCCGCTGATGCTGATCGTGTTGTATTTCGGCATCTCCTTGGAGCTGAAGGCCATGATGTCCGAGATGATCCGCATGGACGGGGTCGGCGGATAGATATAGGTGTTGCGGGTCAGGTATTCTTTCAGGATATCGTTCTGGATGGTGCCGGTCAGTTTTTCCTGGGGAACGCCCTGTTCTTCGGCGGCCACGATGTAACCGGCCAGTACGGGAAGCACCGCGCCGTTCATGGTCATGGAGACGGACATCTGATCGAGCGGAATCTGATCGAAGAGAATTTTCATGTCTTCGACGGAATCCACCGCGACGCCGGCTTTGCCGATATCGCCCACAACGCGGGGGTGATCCGAGTCGTACCCTCTGTGGGTGGCCAGATCGAAGGCCACGGAAAGGCCCTTTTGTCCGGCGGCAAGATTCTTTCGATAAAATTCATTGGATTCCCGTGCGGTTGAAAATCCGGCGTACTGACGGATGGTCCAAGGTCTGCCCGCATACATGGTGGCCATCGGGCCCCGGACAAACGGCGCAAGACCGGGAAGGGTATTGACATGCTCCATGCCTTCAAGGTCTTCGGCGGTATAAAGCGCCTTGACCCGGATGCCTTCGGGCGTCATCCAGTCTAAGGCGTCCGGAGATTTTCCTTTCAGCAGTTTGGTGGCAAGTTCTGTCCATTCTTGTTTTTGCGGATGTTCCGACATGGTGTTCTCCTTTGTTGCAAATCCATGAAATCAGAAAACCAGGCCTGTTTCAGAAACGGATTCCGAATTCATGGAACAGGCGGCTCTCAAATGGTTTAGTTATCTCTCTGGCACAGTTCTACAAGAATGCCGTTGGTGGCCTTGGGATGCAGAAAGGCAATTTTGGCTCCGCCTGCGCCAATCCGTGGTTTTTCGTCAATCAGCTTGATGCCTTTGGCTTTTAATTCTTCCAGGGCAGCCTCTATGTTTTCCACACGAAACGCCACATGCTGAATGCCTTCCCCGCGTTTTTCCAGATATTTGGCGATGGGGCCGTCCGGCGCTGTGGATTCCAGAAGTTCGATTTCGCTTTCTCCCACCGGGAAAAAAGCAGTCGTCACTTTCTGTTCCTGAACCGTTTCCGCTCCGGCAAAGGACAGACCCAGTGTTTCCGTCCAGAAATTTTTACGTTCATCGATGCTGCTGACAGCGATCCCCAGATGATCAATTTTCAATACTTTCATGATATGCTCCCCATCACTGACATTCTGTAGAATTGATAAAAAATTTTTAATCCCATATCGGAACGATAGAAGGAACGTCGCAACACGGCGATCCCCTTTGCAAAACAGACGATTTTTTACGAAGCTGTCGCTTTTACTTCCTGATTCTCATCAGGGAGCGGAAATCGCCCGCCATACCATTTCAAACTGCGCATAAGCCTGTGTGGCCAGGTTGTCCCTCTGCCCGCGTGACACCCACATGAAAAATGTGCGCTGAACAAACCCCATCATGAAGTCCAGCAGAACCCCGGCCCGGACATTGGCATTCAGGATGCCTTCTTTTTGTCCCTGACGCAGCACTTCGAGAAAGAGGTTCATCATCTTTTTCTGCTGGAATGTTTTGTCCGCCATCCAGGTCTTCATGGGAAGCGTCATGAACAGTATCTTGCCCAGCGCAGGATTACGTTCATAATAATCGAGCTGCAGCCAGAAAACTTTCCGGAGTTTTTCCTTTAGATCCTCGATGCCCTGAAGATGATCCATGATCCGGTCCGTCAGTTTTCCCAGCCATACATCAACAACGGCAAACACCAGTCCTTCCTTGCTGCCGTAATATCCATAAATAGTACTGAAACTGACGCCGGCTTTTTTGGCGACCGTGCGGATATTGGCCTGATGGAAATCAGATTCGGAAAAAATTTCCAATACCGCAGATTCCAGCCGTTTCTGGATTTCAGATTTGAAAACCTTGTTACTGCCTGATGTATTTGTAGCGTCAACTGTCAAAACATGTCCGTTAAACTATTTAATATTACATTAAATATTCTTGTTCATAAAAATATTGGGAACGCATCGAAATAATGCAAAAATATTGTTACAGACAAAAAATAATTATAACTATTTGATTTATTTTAATAAATAAATTTTGATATATTTTTTTAAAAAAAATACGAAACATTGTTTCGATTTCTGATATATGAATGGTATTGTTATGTCAAGTGGAAAATGAAAGGCGTTGTTTTCGACGGGTTTGTAACCAGGGTTGCCCTTTGAGTCTCTCTAAGCAGATAAAGGTGAAAATTGACCTGTTGCCAGACCATCGACAATAATCTGTTGCCCTGCTAAACAAGAAGGAGTAATACCATGAAAGAACTATTGATCATACTGGCGGTCGTTGCGGGCTGGATAGTCCTGCAGACATACATACTGCCTAAACTTGGAGTTTCCACGTGAATGAAAGATGCCTGTCAGGTGACAGGCAAGAAAGTGAATGCCAAATCCATCAGACCCAAAGATCAAACAGGACGGTGATTTTGAGCTGATTCAGGCCATTAATGCCGGTCATACCGAATTGTTTACAGAGCTGGTAAGCCGATATGAGCGCAAACTGTACAATTTCGGTATGCGGATGTGCCGGGACGTTCAGGATGCAGAAGATGTGCTTCAGGATACATTCCTGAACGTTTTCAAATATCTGAAAGACTTTCGTTATGAAACAAAATTCAAGAACTGGCTTTACCGTATTGCTACCAGCACTTGTCTGAAAAAAAGAAGAAAGTCCCGGTTTGCTCCAGACAGAGAACTGTCTCTGGATGAATTTCTTCCCAAAGAAGAAGCTGAAATTCCTGTCCAGACGCCTGCCTGGGCGTCGCTGCCTTTGGACCAGCTCTTAAATGAAGAACTGTCGTCCATCATAAAAGAAGGCATCCTGTCGCTCCCTGAAAATTACCGTCTGGTGCTGGTGCTGCGAGATATCGAGGGGTTCAGTACTGCTGAGACAGCCCAGGTTCTGGGATTAACCCCTGAGAATATAAAGGTAAGGCTGCACCGGGCGCGCCTTTTCCTTAGAGAGAAGCTGAAAGATTATTTTTCCCATGACGCATGACTCTTCACACACAGCATGTTTGGAATTATTCGAAAAATTGTCGGAATACCTCGACGACGAGCTGGATGAACAGATATGTCAGCAGATCGAAGCCCATGCCGGTAACTGCGTTGCCTGCAAAACGTGCCTTGAAACTCTCCGGCAGACCATTGCCTTGTGTCACGCCATGAAACAGAACGAAACACCTGTGCCCGCAAATTTTTCGGATCGCTGGAAAGAATGTATCCAGAAAATGGCCTCTGAAGCAGCGGATGCGCATCAATCATGATGGCTTCGTAAAAATTGATGCCCTCGTAAAAAGCCGATTTCGGGACGGCTTTGTAAAAAGTTCGCAGGCAAGGCGCGCAAATCCTGAGGAATGAAGCGTACTTTTGGGTACGCTGCAA
>DAIEFO010000350.1 GCA_027325475.1 Desulfobacteraceae bacterium
CAATCATGGATTTTTGATTCGCCGCGGGTGGTGCAAGGATCATGAACCGCCAGCGCCGTCGCATCCTGAAGCGTCGGCAGACCTGCAGGAAGTTCATGAGACGCCAATACCTGCCACAGGGATATCAGGTCGGCTTCCGGAAGGTATGTTTTAAACATCTGGTAGCAGGTGGAACACGCGGAAATAATCCGGGGACGCCCCAGCGCCACCCACTGCTCCCGCAATTTATCGAATTCTTTCTGAAACAACGCCTCATCTCCGGCCCAGAACGCCGGAGCATTGCAGCACCCCAGCATCAGCCCCACGCCCGAGGACAGTACTTGCCGCAGATGCGCATATACTTTCCGCACCTGTTCCGGCGCTGAAGCGCAGAGCTGACACCCGGGAAAAAAGAGATGGGAAGCAATTCCGGTTTCCGGATCGGGGCGGGTCATGGCAAAGCGGTCGCTGTTACTGAACTGCATGTCCATCAGGGCGAATTCATGGGCGGATGGCGGCATCCGTTTTTTCCGTACCATATCCTGGCGGGCTTTCAGGCAAAGTGTCTGCATGGCAAAATTTTCCGGACACACGGCTTCGCAGAGTCCGCAAAGGCTGCACGAATTAATCAGCCGGTTGGCCTTGTGCGAGCCCATGACAATGGAATCATTGTTGTAAATCTCCCGCGCATATCTTCGCGGGTATCCGCCAAAATGCTTCAGGTACGGGCATACCTTGACGCATTCCAGGCACTCGCACTGCAAACATCGCCCAGCTTCCTGAACGGCTTCATTTCCGGTATATCCGGCTGCGAAATCCTGCGGTGCTATGGCAGGGAGAACGGAAACATCGCCCACAGCAGTATAAAGCCGGCTGGGATAGGGTCTGTCCTTCTCCCTTCCGGCAGTTCGGGACACTCCTTGCAGACACCGGTCAATCGTGGTTGCCGCCCAGCGGCCTTCAGCAGACCGCCATACCGGAGACAAGGAATTGCCTTCCAGCGCCAGGCCGCCGGTAAAAACACCTTCCAGCCCGGAAATGCGGGTCAGCGCCGCATCCGGCCAGGGTTCTCCAGTGTCGCATTCCCCCCAGAAAGTCAGGCCGTCCAGCCCCAGATATACCGCATCAAAGCGCCTGCGTATCTCTTCAAGAGCATCCCAATCCAGTGAAAAACGGCAGACAGTCTCGACTCCCAAGACAAACAGCGCCTCCATCTCCGTTTCGATCACGGAACGGGGCAAAATTTCATCTGGAATCCCAAACAGATGTACTCCCATGCGATCGGAAGGTTCCACCAAGGTGACATTATAGCCCTTTCGAGCCAGATCCCAGGCAGCCGTCAGACTACTCAGAGCGCTTCCGACTGCAGCCACCCGCTGACGCTTCCGAGGAAGCAGCGGCATCCGCTGAACCGGTGCCGGGGTATGAACACAGGCACGCTCCAGCAACCCGATTTCTACAGCATCTCCAGCTTCATTCCGTTTACAGACATCCCGGCACGGCGCGTCACAAATCCGGCCCAGAATGCCGGGAAACGGCATGGTCTTTTTCAGCGTTTTCCACGCATCTTCCCACAGACCCTGCACCATACTGCGGATAAAAGTACGCACATCCACATGAAGCGGGCAGGCGCACTGACATGCCGGCGGTTCTTCCTGAATGCAGTGGCTTTCCAGTAACCGTAAGGCTTTCTGATCCATTTTCCGAAATGCCTCCGAACTTTCATGAAACGGGGCGAAACCTCACAGAAAAGCATCGCCCCGCTTCTTACGTCCCAGCCGGCACTGCACCGTTAGCTGCGTTTTATAATGTCCTGTCTTTTACATGGAACCGGTTAACCGGCCGGATCGTCTAACCACGATTCATGAGAGTGCAGAATATTCCATCTGTCCTGCTCTTTTTTCCATATCATCGTAAAAACGTGTTTCGATTTAATGTGATCGCCGTTTTTCATCTGCATTTCCGACATTTCCTCACTTGTCATGAGAGCCATATCTGAAGTCAGCGCGGTAACCCGTACGGCGACAGGATTTACATGCTGGCTTTCTCTCATCGAGAAATAATTCGTTATGGAATCCACCCATGCAGTTCGG
>DAIEFO010000351.1 GCA_027325475.1 Desulfobacteraceae bacterium
AGGACATGATCCGATTTCAGCAGACGGCAAACCATGTCTTCGTCGGAAATTCCGTTTCGCGTCTCCAGAATGGCGTACCATCCGCCCTCCCGGCGCAATATCCGGCATCCGTTTACAGAAACGCAGGCGTTTTTCAGCGCTGTGAAATTGGCGTCCAGCCGAGCCGTCACCTGCCGCTGAAAAGCGCTTTGCTGCGCCAGAAGATCGGCAAGCGCCGTTTGCACCGGCGTGGATACCGACAGATAGGTATCCGTGACCACTTCCAGATGGCGGCAGGCCGTCCGCCGGATATCTTCCGGACCGCTTACCTGAATCCATCCCAGCTTCATCTGCGGCAGTCCCAGAATCTTGGAAATTCCGGACAGCGTAAAGGTCAGGGCTTCGGTGTTTCCCGCCGTGGAGACCGCCGCGCTGACGGCGTCCGGCGCTGCGTAATCGAGAAAGACTTCATCCACGATCAGCGCCAGATCGAACCGGCGGCAGCAGGCGGAGATTTCCTGAAGTTCGCGCCGCGTGACATATGAGCCGGTCGGGTTGTTCGGATGCACCAGGATAATGGCGCGGGTTTCGGGCGTTATCAGCGACCGGAGATGATCCAGGTCAACGCGCCACCCGGTGTCCGCGTCATAATGCAGCCGATACGGCGTCAGTTCCACGGATTCCAGCGCCGCCAGAAAATCGAAAAGCGGATAACTGGGCTGGGGCGTCAGCACGACGTCGCCGGGGTCGCAGAGCAGCTTGAACAGGCAGGCGTAGGATTCGCTGGTGCTGGCCGTCAGAAACACCGATTCCGGATCCACGCAATTTCCGCGCCGACGGTAATACGTCGCCACGGATTCCCGCGCCGACGCGGCGCCCCTGGGATGCGGGTGATATTCCAGAATCTCCGGCTTTGACATGGCCGTCCGGATCGCGTCCGCGTCATAAACAAATCCCGCCGCCGTCGGGTTGGTCTGCGTCAGATCGAGCACTTCCCCGCCCGCCTCACGAACCGCTTCCAGCACGGCGGTAATGTGATTGGTCGTCTGCCGCCAATCAAACCTCGAAGAAAACATCGCCATTCCCCCTTATTGCGCATTGCGACGGTTCATATCCATTTTTTACGAAGCCGTCAAAAATGTTGACGATGAAATATCAACCCGTTAATCTGCTTCCGAATTGTCCGTTTCGCCCATCAGCCTTCGGGAGAGCTGTTCTGACAAAAAAATGATGGATTCGATATCGAGGTGCCGGGTGATGGTTTCATCGAATAAAAGGCTGGCTTTGGCTTCAAAACCTTCGGATGGATCGGCGTCCCAGAACATCAACTGAACGGGAATTCTGGGAAGCGGCCAAAACAGATAGACCACCTGAGCGGTTTTGTCCTGACCCGTCATTTCCCGCCCGCCCAGATTGTCCGCCGCGGCCCGGAGATCCTGAAGATGTCCGCTGAAGCGCGTCTGAAGGGGAATTTCAACATGCTCCCGCATGGATTTGACTTTAGATACGGTATTGGGAATTTCTTCAAGCGCCTTCCATCGTCCTGTCGGCGGTTCGCTGCCTCCCTGAGCCAGATGATTGTAGATGAACACCTGCTCCCAGCGGTTCAATTCTTCGCCGCTTTTTGTGCGGACGCCGTTGGAAAAGATGAGCAAAACATCTTGAAAATAGGGCAGTTCAAGGCACAGGCCGTCATCGGCATTGATCAGTTGCCCGCCGATCCGCCCGGGCAGATCGGCCAGGTTCATGGATGCCGCTCTTTCCTTGGCCCATACCAGGGCATCCTGCGCCGGATCCCGCTTGATCCATTTCCCGGCCTGGTATTGTTCCAGCAATTCCGGATGATAGTGCGCCACTGCGTCGGCGGGGATGTGCGGACACCGTTCGAGGGGCAGTTTTTCCGAGACGACCATGGAAGCAAAGGCCATACATGTTAAATATCCGCATTCTTTACAATTGGTTTTAGGCAGTATTTTTTTATAGATATCGATTGCTGAAAGGGCCATGTCAAAACGGCGCCTCCTGTGTTTGAGATAGCATTATAGGGTGCGATTTTTTATCATATATCGTGGTTACTGCGCAATC
>DAIEFO010000352.1 GCA_027325475.1 Desulfobacteraceae bacterium
CCGCTGAGGACGGCCGAAATCGATCAGCGCATCCATGGCGGCTCGAACGGTTCTTCCGGTAAACAGAACATCGTCCATCAATATAATGTCCCGGTCATCCAGTGAAAAGGAAATATCGGTGGCCTGAATCACCGGATGATGGCTGATACGGGTCCAGTCATCCCGATACAGGGTAATATCCAGTATTCCGACAGGTACTTCAATACCCTCGATAGCCTGGATGCGTTTCCGAAGACGTCTGACCATATGCACGCCGCGGGTCTGGATACCGATCAGCGTCAGTTTTTCCGCGCCCTTGTGGACCTCGAGAATTTCGTGGGCCATACGGGTCAGCATCCGGTCAATACCGGGAGCATCGATGATGGTATGTTTCACAGGCAAAGGAATATCCCCTCTCTGAATGGCGGCGGCAATGTCCACCGCCATAACGGTGATCAAAACCTATAAATATCAAAGCGCATCTGTTCCCTTTTCTCCGGTTCGCACGCGAACAGCCTGTTCGACCGGAGTGACGAATATTTTACCGTCACCGATTTTGCCTGTACTGGCGGAACTTCGGATTTTATCCACAACCTGGTCCACCATTTTGGCCTCAATGACAATTTCTATCTTTATCTTCGGTATAAAATCAACGATATACTCAGCGCCCCGATAGATTTCCTTGTGTCCTTTCTGTCGGCCGTAGCCTTTGACTTCGGAGATGGTCATGCCCTGAATACCCAGTTCGTTTAAGGCTTCTTTGACATCATCCAGTTTGAACGGTTTTATGATTGCTTCGATTTTCTTCATTACAGCCTCCGATTGTATGGTGTTGGGAAAAAGAAATCGCCTGAAGTATATCACAATTTCATCATTATGAAATCAGGATTTCAAACGCCCGCTCCCCATGCTGGGAATTATCCAGACCGGCGATTTCATCATCTCTTTCCACCCGCAGTCCGCCCACGATCATACGGGTAATGCAGACAACGGCCCAAGTACCGATTGCGGTAAACCCGGCTGTTGCCAGAATGGAAATAACCTGTATCATCAACTGCTTGGGATTTCCATACAGCAAGCCGGTTCCATTCGGATTGACGGACGGATTGGCAAAAATACCAGTTGCCAGAGCGCCCCATACGCCGCACAAGCCATGTACGCCAAAGGCGTCCAGAGAATCATCATATCCCAGTTTATGCTTCAGTTTGGATACGCTGTTAAACCCCAGCACTCCGGCGACCAGACCGATAATGAGCGCTCCCTGCAAATCGACAAATCCGGATGCAGGGGTAATGGAGACCAGTCCGGCCACAACCCCTGATGCAATGCCAAGTAACGTCGGTTTTTTGGTGACATACCATTCTGTAAACATCCACGCGATGCCGCCCATCGCCGCTGATGTATTGGTCGTCAGAAATGCCGAACCGGCCAGTCCATCCGCCGCCAACTGACTTCCGGCGTTAAACCCGAACCAGCCGAACCACAGCAGCGCTGCACCCAGCCCCGTCAGCGCGATGCTGGAGGGGAACATGGTTTCCTTGCCGTAACCGATGCGTTTCCCCAGCATCATGGACAATACCAGCCCGGCAACACCCGCGTTGATATGTACCACGTTTCCGCCGGCAAAGTCCAGCGCGCCGAGTTTGGCCAGCCAGCCGCCGCCCCATATCCAGTGTGCAATCGGACAATAGATAATAACCACCCACAGTGCCGTAAACAGCAGCCATGCTGAAAATTTCATGCGGTCCACAATGGAACCCAGTATCAGCGCCACCGTTATTCCGGCAAATGTCATCTGGAACAACGCAAAGACATAGGTAGGAATGGTGCCCGTCACGCTTTTTACTGTAATGCCGTGCATTCCAATGTGCTCCAGACTGCCGATAAAACCACCGACATCCGGCCCAAACGCCAGAGTGTATCCGATGACAACCCAAAGTACGCTTGCGATACAGTACGCCATAAATGTCATGGCAACCGTATTGAGCAGATTCTTGTAGCGGGACATGCCGCCGTAAAACAGCGCCAGACCAGCGGGCGTCATCATCATCACCAGCGCGGTGGATAC
>DAIEFO010000353.1 GCA_027325475.1 Desulfobacteraceae bacterium
ATAGAGATAAAGGGCTGATCACCATTGCCAGAGATGTGAATCATGATGCCAGACAGCCGGATTACAACTCTCTACCTATAGTGTACCAGCAGAAGCCGGCCAACCCCGAAGATATGGGCCCAGAACCCAAGGCGGGACAACGTATGAAGCTGGATGCAGTAAAAAAACAGATCATCATTTTCGACACCACCACTCGGGGATTTAAAACCATTAACTACACACTGATCGATGAACAAGACAATATTGAGAGAAAACATCCACTCGTATATGATAAGGCTATTCAAAAACCCAAAAAATTCACCATTATCAACAGAGATAAAAGACAGATAACCCTATATTCCCCACGGCAGAAAAAGTTGGTAACCTTCAGTGTGCCAATCGAGTATTTTTCCCTGCCGGAGAGCACCTGGAATGCCGGAGATGATGTAATGATTTATTATCAACAGGACGGAAAAGCGCTGCGATTGAAAAATATTAGTGAAACCGACAGAGAATAGAGGAGGAAACATGCCAATAAATCAATGGAGTATGAATAAACCATCTGTAATCTGCTGCCTGCTGATTTTGAATCTGATGGTTATGGTAAGCACCGCAGTATATGCCAGGGAAGATGCAGATCCGCCCGCAGTTTCCGGCGCATCAACTTCCATTGTGAACAAGCCTGCCTGGATGACAGAATTGTCTTTCGGAATTAAAGAAGGTTATGATGACAACATTCTGGGAGTATCCGGTAATCATATGCCAAGAAGCTATTCGTGGCTTACCACCTTGTCTCCCAAAATCGGGATAGACTTCGCGAAGCTGATTGACAGTCAGAATGTGCTTCAGGAATTATCTTTTAAATATCAACCCGAATCCACCACATTTTCCCAGGCATCTGAAGAAAACAATATTGCTCATCGGCTTTTAAACACCATTAAAGCCAAAATGGGGATTACTTCTCTGAATCTTGACAATGCCTTCATTTACGTGGATGGCAGCAATACCGCTCCGATCTACAGCTCACCGGACAATGTCCGAAGCAGTTATGCCCATGCGATGCCTCGTGAACGACGGCATCAGTATCAGGATCAGATGAAACTTAATCTAAAAGTCGATTTAGGGCCATTCTTTGTCCGCCCTGCAGGCTCTTTGCAATTCTGGGATATGTTGACAGACCAGAAAACAACCAGTGGATATCAGAACTGGGTCGATCGGTACGATATCAACGGCGGTATGGATGTCGGTCGCAGTATATCTTCACAAATGGCTGTCTTTCTGGGATATCGGTATGGACATCAGTATCAGGGAAACGTACTGAATTCAAAGTACAGTTCAACCAATGATTATCAGCGGGCTATCGCCGGCATCGAGGGAAAGCTTTTTAAATGGCTCACTTTGTCGATAGTTGCAGGCCCGGACTTCAGGCAGTATGATGATACTGCCCCCGTAAACAATAAAAATCAGGTCGATTTTTACGGAGAATCCTCGCTCGCAGCCGAAATAACAAAAAAAGACGCCGTCACGCTTAAATATAAAGCGCAGCAATGGATATCCAGTTCTGGACAGGTTCCAACCTTTGACACTGGCTTCGATCTGGGCTACCGTCACAAATTCTTATCGACACTGGCCTGGAACTTGAATGGGCAGCTAAAAAATGCAGATTATACGGTTGGAAATCTTAACACCGGCTCTAAGACGTCACTGCGTAATGACTGGCTGTACGGCATTTCAACAGGGCTGAGCTATGATATCAACGAAAATATCGGCGTCAATTTCAACATTGCTGCCAACTTTGGCAGAAACGAACAGGATGGCATCACAAATGCGGAATATCGGGAATTTGATCAGTGTGTAACGTCCATTGGCGTATTCACCAAATTCTGATGACCTTATGGCGTATTTGAAAAAGCGCCATCGGACAGACACTAAGCCCCCCTCTCCAAAGGAGGGGGGACTTGTAAAAACAGATTCCAGCAACGAGGGGTTATCCGATCCCCAACTGGAATTTCATGGATTTAAGGGTATTTTTCATCAGCATGGTGATGGTCATCGGGCCGACG
>DAIEFO010000354.1 GCA_027325475.1 Desulfobacteraceae bacterium
AAACCCTGAGGAGTGAGGCGTACTTTTGGGTACGCCGCAACGACGAAGGGTGCGGCGCAACGCAGCATGCGGACTTTTTACAAAGTCGTCCTTATTTCATGGCGCGGAGTTTGGCCAGCTCCCAGATATAGTCGTACAGGTGCAGCCCCTTGCTGGCGGCGATGATCTCGCCGTCTTCAACGCCGATTTCCTGCGCCATGTATTCCTTAAGTAGTTGAATGGCTCCCAGATTGGCAGGAAAGCCGTTCCACAGGTCCCATGATCTGAAATATACCATAAAATGCAGTTTACCATACCGGATGCGTGTATCAATGCCCCGAAGACACGGGGGATCTTTGAGATGCAGTGTGCTGGGGTCGCCAACAGTCATATACGCCTGATTGGTGCCGTGGCCGTCTTTTCGGTACATGCGGATGACTTCGGCAATCTGCGGCTCCAGGTATTGACCATAAGTGTAATCTTCATTCGGCTGTTTTTCGGAAGTCATCAAATATGGCAGGTAGCTTTCGATATATCCATCCGCTACCGGGTTGGGAATTCCGAGCGCCGGCGGAATATCCGGTATCAGAGGTCTGGTTCCCGGATATTTGATCTGAAGAGTGATATAATCGAACTCCAGCCGCTCCTGGCCTTCAAAGCTGCCGCGATCGATGGTGTAGCGATGGCCCTTGTCGAGAATTTCATAAACGCACTGAAACCATGCGTCCGGGATATCTCTGGCCTGAATGACGGTGATGTTCATAATGTGGCGTCCCCTGGTTGATGTCTGTCAGAATCAGACATCGAGCGTTGTTACTTGCAGCGCATTGGTTTGGATAAATTCCCTGCGGGGCTCGACGTCTTCGCCCATCAGCATCGTAAAAATTTCATCCGTATCCACGGCGTCCTCGATTTTCACCTGCAAAAGAATGCGCTTTTCGGGATTCATGGTGGTTTCCCACAACTGATCGGGGTTCATTTCTCCCAGACCTTTATAGCGCTGAACCCCCAGCCCTTTCTTGCCTTCCTCGATCATCATATCCAACAACTGCTTTTTGGTGTTCGCAGTAATGGTGTCTTTTTCCTTGCCCGCTTCGTATATCTTGAAAGGCGGCAAATCACAGGGGCCGATTTTAGCGCCCAGCAGCAGGCATTTCTGAAAATCTTTCGAAAATACAAGCCCTCTGCCGATTTTAACAGGGCTGAACTCATTGCCGACTGTATCCGGATCCAGGATATCCTTGTTGAAACCGGTGATCATGAATTCATGAAAATGTTTTTCTTCATTCCAGAGGATATCTCCGGCGTTAAAGCCCGCTTGAAGAATGGCTTCCCGAAGATCGGACATTTTTTGAAAATCCTTGTAAAAATCCCTGTCCGCCACGCCTGCGCGAACCAGACATTCCATAATCTCACAGGGGATATCCTGAAGCATGAAATTGCCTATCAGCTTATAATATTCGGAAAGATTGCCGATAAACATCAACAGCTCATGATCCCGCATCACGATGTCATCTGAAGCTGTCTGAACTATTTTCTGGTGGCAGATCCGGTTCAGAATATAGTCATCGAAAGATCTTTCATCTTTCAGATAAATAGCCTGATTCCCCTTTCCGACCCGGAAAAGCGGCGGCTGGGCAATATACAGGTAACCCTTTTCGATAATTTCCTTCATCTGGCGATAAAAAAACGTCAGCAGCAGGGTACGGATATGTGCACCATCCACATCCGCATCGGTCATGATAATGACTTTATGATAGCGAATCTGGTCTGCATTGTAATCTTCAACACCGGCGCCCGTTCCCAGCACTGTGAAAATATTCTTGATTTCCTCGCTTTTGATGATTCTGTCAAATCTGGCTTTTTCCACATTCAGAATTTTGCCTCTGAGCGGAAGGATGGCCTGAAACTTTCGATCCCGCCCTTGTTTGGCGGAGCCTCCAGCGGAATCGCCCTCGACCAGAAAGAGTTCACGATTTTCCGGCTCGGAATTCTGGCATTCCGCCAGTTTTCCTGGAAGCGTCGAATCCAGGAGCGATCCCTTGCT
>DAIEFO010000355.1 GCA_027325475.1 Desulfobacteraceae bacterium
GGGGCAGGGTGTTACCTATCGGTGGATTGAAAGAAAAGGCGCTCGGGGCATTGCGCGCCGGCATTAAAACCATTATTATCCCTGAAAAAAACATGCGTGATCTGGAAGAAATTCCAGCATATGTTAAAAAGAAAATCCATTTTATACCGGTTAAAAACATGTCCGAAGTTCTGGATATCGCGTTTAAGCCTGATGGCGACTGATGCGGATACTTGCACTGGATACATCCACCCGCTCCTGTAGTGTAGCAGTGACAGATCAGGCAATGATTTTATCGGAGATCACCTCTGAAAACGGTCAGAGCCATTCCCGTCATGCAATGGCGATGGTTCACAGCGCTTTAGAATTTGCGCAAACGGATATCCGCAACATAGACGGCTTTGCATTTACTGCCGGCCCCGGTTCTTTTACCGGTCTTCGGATTGGAATCAGCACAATTATGGGCCTTGCCGCTGCCGCGCGCAAACCAGTGGCAGGAATTTCCGGTCTGGAAGCACTTGCCCTGCAGGCGGCGGTTCCGGATAAGGTGATCTGCCCCATGATAGACGCCGGACGAAAAGAAATCTATACGGCCAGATACCGCTGGATAGATGAAAAACTGATTCGGGAAAGCGACGACCAGGTGCTGGCGCCGGATACGGCAATCCAGAGGCTGAGTACACCGGCGGTTTTTACGGGAAATGGCGTTCGATCCTGTCGCGCTGTCATTCAGGAACGTCTGGGAAATCTGGCCTGTTTCGCTCCAGACGGACAAGGCGTGTTGAGAGCAGCGACAATTGCCGCAATCGCCAGGAAACGTTTCGACGTGCATGACGAAGATGATATTTTCCATTTCAAACCATTGTATATTCGAAAATCCGACGCCAAAATACCAGCACCGTTCAAGTTCTGACGGACGGAGCAGCATTTATGGGAGCATCATCTTTTGATGGCTTCGTAAAATATTCGCAGGCAAGGCGCGCAAATCATGAGGAATGAAGCGTACTTGTGGTACGCTGCAATGACGAAGGATGCGGCGCAACGCAGCATGCGGATTTTTTACGAAGCCGTCATCTTTTAACTTCCTGCAGGAATTGATGATATGATACAGTTGATTCGAGGCGTTAAAGATATTCTGCCGGGAGATGCCGAACTCTGGCAATACCTGGAGCATCAGGCATCGTCGCTTTTTGAAGATTTCGGATTTAAAAATATCCGCATCCCGATCATGGAACGCACCGAGCTTTTTTCAAGAAGCATCGGGGAACAGACCGATATCGTTGAAAAAGAGATGTACACATTCGAAGATCGCGGCGGAGACATGATTACGCTGAGACCCGAAGCCACGGCATCTATCGTCCGTTCGTACATCCAACACCGGATGTATGCAGCGGATCCGGTGCAAAAACTGTACACCGTCGGCCCGATGTTTCGCCGGGAACGGCCGCAGAAGGGGCGGTACCGTCAGTTTTATCAGATAGACGCCGAAGTCTTCGGCGTTGCATCCCCGCTGATGGACAGTCAGATCATTTTCATGCTGATGACACTGTTTTCGCGGCTCAAAGTCACAGACTGTATCGTTCGGCTCAACACTCTGGGATGCCCTGAATGCAGACCGGCGTTCAAATCAGCTCTCTCTGTGTTTCTGACGGCGCGGCAGACATCTCTGTGCGAAGACTGTCAGCGCCGCAGCGACAAAAATCCGCTGCGTGTGCTGGACTGTAAAGTGCCTGCGTGCCGACAGGCCATGGACGGTGCGCCTTCGATCGCGGATTTTCTGTGTCCGGAATGCCGCCGTCATTTCGATGCGGTGATGCAGCATTTGACGTTGATGGGAATTCCGTTTGAAATAGATAAAAATCTTGTTCGAGGGCTGGATTATTACACCCGAACGGCATTTGAAATCCAGACGACACTGCTGGGCGCGCAAAGCGCCGTTGCCGGCGGCGGCAGATATGACGGGCTGGTGAAAATGCTGGGAGGACCGGATACACCGGCCATTGGGTTTGCCATCG
>DAIEFO010000356.1 GCA_027325475.1 Desulfobacteraceae bacterium
TTCATCATATTCATTCTTGTCACATTGACGTTCTTTACACCATTCATCCAGAAAGTGGATACATTCAGCCGCCGATTCCGAAGTGATTGGCTCCACGCGCACTCGACCTGCAGAGACATATTCTTTCTCAAACTGATGAACCAGATTTCTTTTTTTTGAATATTTATTGCCTGGCAGTTCAGCCAGATCTGACGTCCGATAAATGTAATCCTCATATTCTTCCTGTTCGCAGATGGTAAACAATGATTCCAGATGATCCAGCGCATACTGCTGAAGATAATCTTCTGTGACAAACCAATAGGACGGATATTCCAGCTCTTCCGCAAGCGCATACAGCATTTCGGGGGTAAACTGTGAATGGGGAGACACGGGAAGAACAAGATGACGTTTTTGCGTATCCCGATAAAAATCCGCAGCAAGAATCAGTGCGTCCTGATATACCGCCGCATAAGGCTGATATGCATCATTACTCCAGGAAATCAGCGATGGCAGGGAATATATACAAAGCCGGTATCTCTGGTTTTCGAAAAAAGGCTTGAACAATAAATAATCTTTGGGCGTTAACAATTCCAGTTTCATAATAACAGATATATTCTTTCAGATTTCAGACGACTTCGCACCAACATTTAAAACGCCCGTCCGCAGGCAAGGCGCGTAAACCCTGAGAAGTGAGACTGTAACGGACGAAGGATACAATGCAATGCAGATTTTTTTACGAAGCCGTCAGGTTTTGATTTTCAACATAGGGGTAGCTTCATGAATTTCGGAAAATCCTTGATGGCGATACAAATCACTGGCGCCGTTTTTGGCAATAAGACCAATCCAGATTATTCCCTTTGCCTCTAAACGGCTTACGAGAGTTGCGACAATGTGAGATGCGACTCCCTGTTTCCTATATTCGGACTTTACTGTTATGTCCTGGAGATAGGCATCACTGACACCGTCACAGATAGCCCTGCCCATACCTAAAACTCCAACCAGGGGACTTACGGCAATGACAAAGTAGCAACTTCCGGAAATGATACGCACCAGACGTTCCAGCGTATCCAGTTGATCGGACCACCATCCTTCCTGGCGGTAAAGGTCACGGATCTGGACCAAATACTTCTGCTGAATATCCAATGGCAAGTCTGGCAACACCTCATTCATGCACAACAGAGAATATTCCATGGAAAATCATACGTCAGATGGCGGCGGAAGAAATGATACGCAATTGCGGCCGTTTTTTTTGGATACGTACATGGCTTTATC
The DNA here is from genome assembly GCA_027325475.1 of Desulfobacteraceae bacterium. GTDB lineage: Bacteria > Desulfobacterota > Desulfobacteria > Desulfobacterales > Desulfatirhabdiaceae > RAAP-1. Next base: position 1,252 of record DAIEFO010000356.1, read on the forward strand.
CGCTCTGGTAACAAAATCCATTTCGTTTTCGCCCAGCGCATATTCCGTAACACCAACGCTAATCGTCACTTTTAATTTCTGGCCCGGAGCCGGCGAAAACGTCACCTCTCCAATGGTCGTCCGGATTCTTTCTGCAACTGTTACCGCCTCGTCGCCCGAAGTATAGGGCAAAATGACAGTAAACTCCTCCCCCCCATACCTGTAGGCGGTATCCATGGCCCTCAGACATACTTTAATCGTCCGGCCGATGGTTCTCAACACCACATCGCCTTCTATGTGGCCATAAGTATCGTTGAAATTTTTAAAAAAATCAATATCAAGCAGCATCAACGACAGGTAGTGCGCATACCGGTTAGCTCGTTCCATTTCCATTTTCAACTGCGAATAAAAATGTCTTGAATTGTACAATTGCGTCAGGTTGTCAGTGATAGCCAGATGCTGGAGCTCCGCCATCATGCGGTCACGCTCCAGGCGGAATTCCCGCTCACGCAGCACACGCCGAACCCTCAGCAGCAGCTCCTGAAACCGGATGGGCTTAAAGACAAAATCGCTGGCGCCTTTGCCGATCGCTTCTTCGTATGAATAATGGCCGCTATAACCGGTCATGACAATCACATCGATGTCATAATCCTTTTTGATGGCGTCGGTCAGTTCCAGGCCGTTCATCCCCGGCATCAT
>DAIEFO010000357.1 GCA_027325475.1 Desulfobacteraceae bacterium
TACACTAAATCGCTTTGTTATGTTTTCAATGGTTCTGCGGCAGGCATGCTGGGACTGATGGGTCTGAAACTGTCGGATATCGTGAAAGATGTTTATCAGCGCAGGCTTAAATCCAGAATTTCCGAAAAAATTCAGAAACGGGTCTCGAATATCGTTCGCAGGGTGATGTCATGATTTTAGACAGAATCAGCGTCACCGAAAATTTTGAGCGAACGAAAGAAATATGGGAGTTTCTCGAAGCGAGCGGCAATCCCTCTTATTTTCTTTCGTGGGGATGGGTCGAAAACTGGATTGCCAGTTTGCCGGACGCCGCCAAACCCGAATTGCGGGTGTGCTTCGACGGAGAGATGCCGCTGATGGCGTTTTGGGTGGGTAAAACGCATATCACAAGGAAGCACTTGATCAGAAGCCGTGGATGGTTTGTCAACGCTACCGGAAATCCCGATCTGGATCGTGTCTGGATCGAGTATAACGGTTTTTTATGCAGCCCGCACGCGGCGTTTTCCCTGCTGGATGTGCTGAATGCACTGCAGGAAGACGTCTGGGATGAGTTATATTTGCCGGGGCTGGATGTCCGGTCATTTCCGGGAAACGTTGCTGGCGCTGAAATAGCGCCTTTCAGGATGATTCCGGAACATGACAGCCTATCTCCTTTTGTGGATCTGGACATCATCCGGCGGGAGGAAAAAGATTACCTGACGTTCCTGGCATCCAACACACGATATCAGATCAATCGCTCTTACCGGCTCTGCGAGAAGACCGCCTCCGTGCAGCTTGACGTCGCTCAGGATATAACAGGCGCGATGGCCATTTATCGTGAGTTGGTGGCGCTTCATGAACAGGTTTGGTCAAAGCGGGGGACGCCCGGTGCTTTCTGTACGGATTACCTGTACCGGTTTCATGAAAGACTGATTGAAAAGCGATTTGATCACGGTGAGATACAATTGCTCAGAGTCCGGTGCGGTGATGTGACATTGGGCTGTCTGTACAATTTTGTTTACCGGAACCATGTGTATTTCTATCAGAGCGGTCTCAATTATCGTCTGGATAAACAGGTGAAACCCGGTTTTATGGTTCACGTGGAAGCGGTCCGCCACAATGTCGCTGCGGGAAACAACATCTACGATTTTATGGGCGGCGATACCTCCTATAAAATGAGATTGGCGACGCATCATAACCGCCTGATATGGGTCAGGGTGCAAAAGCCGCTTTTAAGGTTCAAGGTCGAAAAGAATCTGAAGCGGATAAAGGGATTGATACTGGGGTTTCTGAATGCCAGTGGTGTGACGTGATTTATGGAGCCATCTATATGATGAAGTTATTAATACCGGATACAAATACTCAAATTGCTGCTGGAGTAATCAGCAGACGATGGCCGGTAACCATTAAAAATTATTGGTTCGGTCAGCGTCCTGAGCTATATGCAATGCCAGATATCGCAAGACTTCACAGTCTTCCATATCCAGTTGCAGGGGCTCGGAATAAGGAGGCTTGGACTCTTTTAAATGATCTTTCTGGAACCGATACCGATATCATGGCACAGCTATCAAAAGACACTCGAAAACAAATTCGACGGGCAGAGCGGGAAGGTATTACATCTGAACGATTGGACCCCCGGTATCCAAGTGTGCTGAATGAATTTGCCCTTTTTTGGGGTCAGTTTGTAGAAAGTAAAAAAGATGTTCGAACTGTTTTGGATGTCTCTGTTCAATTGCATATGCTTCAAAGAATGGCCAAGGCATCCATCCTGGAAGTGTCCCGTGCGGTAAGTTATGATGGAACGCCCATCGTATATCACGTTCTTATTGTGTCTGGTTATCGCGCTCGGGTTCACCATTCTGCCTCACTCTTTCGGGAAAGCCAACACAGCAGCCAACGCCATTACCTCGGATGGGCAAATCGTCTGCTA
>DAIEFO010000358.1 GCA_027325475.1 Desulfobacteraceae bacterium
CTGCGAACATCCTGACCGCTCAACCGGACGGCAGTCCCTTCGCAGAGCAGACTGGCGAACGCCAGCACTTCGGCGTTGGCCCAGTCAATCCCCTGCCCTTTTTCCACGGCGTCCAGACGTTTCTGATACAGCGACTGAATCTTGGGATGCACCGCAAACCCTTCGGGCGAGACGGCCAGCGCACGGCTGAGCCGGATCAGCGTTTCCTGCGCGACACCCGTTGTCACCGGCGCAGCAGCCTGAACACCATATTCGTTCCAGACCTCATAAAACCGGGAAACCGGAAACGGGCATTCCACACCGTGCACTTTCTGAAATGCGGTATCCAGTTGATGCCGTACAGCGGTTTCCATCACCTGAATGTCATCCCGGGATATCACGCCGGCGGCTGTGAGCCGGTCTGCATATATCCGGCTGAGCGGCGGACGCTGACGGATCCGGTCATACATCAGGGGCTGTGTAAAATAGGGTTCATCGCCTTCGTTATGACCGTAACGGCGGTAGCAGACAATATCCACCACCACGTCCTTTTCAAAGGCCATGCGGTAATCACAGGCCAGCCGCATCACACCCGCCACGGCTTCGGGATCTTCGCCATGCACATGAAATATGGGCGCCATGAGCATCTTGGCCACATCGGTGGCGTAACGGGTGGAACGCGCGTCTTCGGCCACCGTGGTGTATCCGATCTGGTTGTTGATCACGATGTGAACCGTGCCGGCTGTTTCATAACCTTTCAGCCGGGAGAGATTCAGCACCTCGGCCACAACACCCTGACCGGCGAAAGCAGCGTCTCCATGAATCAGAACCGGCAGCACCTGGTGATGCGCAGACGATTCCAGCTCGTCCTGGCGGGCTCTTGCAATGCCTTCCACCACCGGATCCACCGATTCCAGGTGACTCGGATTATGCACCAGATAAATCCGCATGGGATACCGGCTGGCCACCTGGATATCCGCCAGATACCCGGTGTGATATTTGACATCTCCAGAGCCCGTCAGGCTGTCCGGATCATAGCAGCTTTCAAATTCACCCAGAATTTCCTCATAAGGTTTCCCCAGGATGTGCGCCAGAACGTTCAGCCTTCCCCGATGCGCCATCCCCAAAATCACTTCCCGGCAGCCTTGGGAACCGGCTCCGGCCAGGAGTGTCTGAAGCGCGGGAATCAGGACATCGCCGCCTTCCAGTGAAAAACGGGTAACCCCCACATAGGCGCGGTTCAAAAACTGTTCAAACTGCGTGGAAAGAATCAGGTCGGATAAAATCCGCTTCGCGTCTTCGGCGCCGGATGCAAAACGGTTTTCCGCAGACTCCATGCGCGTCTGAAGCCACCCGCGTTCCTTCGGATCCTGAATGTGCATATATTCAACGCCGATGGAGCGGCAGTAAATGCTTTTGAGCCGGACAACCAGCTCTTTAAGACGCATGTGCGGCGATTCGGAAAACGGCGTTCGCACCCGTTTGTCCAAATCTTCCATTTTCAGATCGAACGATTCCAGGTTCAGCAGAGGATGATCTACCGGACAGGCGGATAACGGATCCATGCAGGCCAGAAGATGTCCGAGTTCCCGGTAGCGACGCACCAGGACATCGGTGCGGGACTGCACTGCTGCATCGCCATCATCCCGAACAGATTCCTGAAGAGATGCGGCGCCGGCCAGTTCAAACCCCTTGAAAAAATAGCGCCAGTCTTCGGATACACTGTCCGGCGTCTGCTTCCACAACCGATATTGCGCTTCGATGTAAGCGGCGTTTAACGTTTCCATGCAGAAAATCTCTCTGTATAAATTATGATGCCCTCGTAAAAAGTCGAATTTCGGACGGCTTCGTAAAAAGTTCGCAGGCAAGGCGCGCAAATC
>DAIEFO010000359.1 GCA_027325475.1 Desulfobacteraceae bacterium
AAAGTCCGCATGCTGCGTTGCGCCGCACCCTTCGTCGTTGCGGCGTACCCAAAAGTACGCCTCACTCCTCAGGCTTTGCGCGCCTTGCCTGCGAACTTTCTACAAAGCCGTCCGAAAATTGACTTTTTACGAAGGCATCAAAGTTCATGAGATTGCGAAATTCTTCAAAGTTCAAGATACAGGTTACGGAAGAAGACAACCCGGATGCACTGATTAAAGAGCAGGTCGAACATCAACGGTTTGAAAAGCTGAATCAGCGGGTTACCATTATCACCATCCTGATTCCAATTCTGATAGGGGTTATCATTTTTATCGGGTACCGGGACATTCAAACAATGGTGAGTCAGACTCACGACATGAGCGCCAAAGAACTGACCAGCATGGCCCAGAATCTGCAATCCACCATTTCAAACCTGTCGATCAAGGAAGCCAAACTGGAGGAGACTTTCGGCAGTAAACTGACCGCCATCGATGCGGCGCAGACGCATATTCAGAATGCGGTCACAACCAACGAATCGGCATTCCGGGATAATTTTACAAGAATTGAAGCCGCGCTTCAGGAGAACAGCCAGAAAACAGAAAAAGCTCTGACAGAACTTCAGACAGGAAAAGTGGATAAAAAAGACATCCAGGGAGACGCCGCCAGTTTCGACAAAAAGCTGGCTTCCGTCCATAAAGACATCCAGATCAATCTGGATAAATTAAGCTCACAGATCCAGGCCGTGGATAAAAAATTTTCCGATGAATCCGCCAAAAACGCGGACAAAATCAGCGCTCTGGCGACCCGCGTGGCGGAATGTCAGGCGGATATTGGTCTCTTGACTTCGGACAAGGCCGAAAGAAAAGCCACGGATACGGCGTTGAAAGATCAGGCAAAGAAGTTCGGAGACCAGCTCACTCAGATTCAGCGAACCCTCGAAGCCAGAATTGAAATACTTCAGGCCCACATCCGCGAACTAGAAAAAAAGCAGAAATGACGGCCTTTCGCAGAAATCTCATTCATGGCTTCAGCACTATTGTCCGAATCGACCAGGCCGTAGAAAAATACGCGCTATAACGCCGCCTCGATCCTTGCGATATCCTCTTCAATATCCACTTCCGGCGAGTCATGGGATGTCACCACAACCCGAATGGGGTACCCGTACTCCATCGCCCGGAGCTGCTCCAGCTTTTCGATCTGTTCCAGAACACCGTCGGGAAGATGGCGGAAGATTTCCAGAAACCGCCTGGGGTAGGCATAGATTCCCAGATGTTTATACACATCGAACACTGCGCCCGGATCCCGTGCGAACGGAATGGCGGCGCGGGAAAAATACAGCGCGTTCCCCCGGACATCCAATGTCACTTTGACATCTTTCGGGTTGGTAATCTCCACAGGATTGATGATTTTAAAGGCCAGTGTGGTCATCCATATTTCAGGTTCCGCTATCAGCGGCGCCGTGACCTCAGAAATGCAGTCCGGATGTATCAATGGCTGATCGCCCTGGATATTCACCACCATATCTTCCATGTCCAGCCGCAGCAGTTCTGCGGCCTCGGCAACGCGATCCGTACCTGAACGGCTGTCTGCGGATGTCATGACCGCATGGCCGCCAAACGCTGCCACCGCATCATAAATCCTCCGGTCATCGGTAGCCACCACCACCTGGTTGACTTGATGCGAGGATAGCGCCTGCTCATAGACGCGCTCGATCATGAACTTGCCTTTAATCCGCGCCAGGGGCTTTCCTGAAAAACGGGTGGAGCCATAACGCGATGGAATGATCGCCACAATTTTCATCTGAATTATCCCTGTTCTTGCACCCATCCGCCGATTAAATGCAGATGCAGATGAAATATCATCTGCCCTCCGCCTC
>DAIEFO010000035.1 GCA_027325475.1 Desulfobacteraceae bacterium
AGGTAGAGAGTTGTAATCCGGCTGTCTGGCATCATGATTCACATCTCTGGCAATGGTGATCAGCCCTTTATCTCTATCGAATGAGATCACACGTCCCTGGTCCACCTTTTCGGAATCTGAGGCTGAGCATCCGATGATAAACATGGGTATCAGGGTGCACATCATAATGGTTTGCATGATTTCCTGTTTCATATATCGCTCCTTATCATGAATTTATCCATCGGTCTTAAAGTGTTACGAAGCCGCCCGAAATTCGACTTTTTATGAGGCCATCAAGTTGGATGGCGATGCAGATTATTTTCTGCTGGATGGCAAAGCAACAAACATACCAAGCATATGGCGCAGTTGCACGACAAAGAATTTGTCTATCCATATTGTTGATAATACTGTTTTTATATTAAATAGTTATTATCAACACCTGCGACATGTTGCATAGAAGAGTGGCATTGTATCGCGCAACATTATCCTCTATTTTAATGCGCAAAATATTGCATAAAATTGCGTGATGCGATATCGCATTATGGTTGCGTGATACAAGAATTGGCCTTATCACTGTAAAAGTGAACAGGGGGCGTTATGAACTTTTTTAAGGGGGCATCGGATTCAATCCCATTGATGCTGCCAGGTGGATTTTATAGATGGAGCATCCGAAAAAAACTTTTGGCAGTGATTCTGCCATCGGTCATTGTCGTCCTTTTGATAATGGGGCTGGTATCCAACGGGTTTTCTTCAAAATTCTTGCATATGGCACTGGAAAGATCCTCCCGCATGCAGTGTCTGGCTGAAACTCATGAAATTGAAAGCATTCTTGACGACAGTCGCATTGATCTGATCACCATTTCGCAGTGTCTGCCAAATAGAGACGGCATGAAGAAATTTCTCGAAGTTCACAGAGAAAACGGCGGAAATATCTATCGGGAACTGGCATTCGTTGGGATCGATAGCAAAAATCGTTGTTTTCTGTTAAATGCGGACGCTTCTGTTCTTGAACTGAATCCTGATCAGTTCTCTGAAATCACGCCAAATCCACTGGCGATGTCTGACAACATCCGTTCGCTTAAAGCGGGTCAGGTGTATTTGTCAGATATAACGGAAGCTTTCTATCCACTATCATCCGGGCTGGATCATGGTTCCCCGGCTGCGGTCATACGCATGACGACACCTCATGCCAGGCCGGATGGGCAGATCGACGGATATTATATCCTGGGGCTGGATGTCTATTATCTAAGAAACATCCTGTCTCTGTACACATCGTCTCAGTCGCCGATTTACGCCTATTCACGTAATCCTGAGCCCCGCTGTGCTTATATTCTGGATCGATATGGCTGGATGCTGTTCCAATCCGAGAACAATGCTGAAAAAAATGCCATTCTTTCAACATCGAAAATTCGCTCCGGGTTAACGGGTACGATGGGTAAACCCGGATTTCCCGAAGCGTTCAGGCCTGATCCTGATCATGAAGCTTACTGGAAGATGGTCGCGGATATTCAGGACGGTCATCAGGGAATTATAATTGTGGATGACAAGGGGAAACAGACACTGTCACTCACCGACAATTATTTTCTGACATATGCGCCGATTCAATTTGATTCAGGATTATCTGCGGGTCACAAGGAAATCACACTGGGCCTGGTGTATCTGGATCGCACCCGCATGACCCTGGCGGCCCAGATGCGTCAGTACGATGTGATCTTTTGCATCACAATACTGACGGCTGGTGTCATTTCTGCTATCATTTATTTCATAAGCAAAATAATTACCAGGCCGATTTTTCAACTGGCTTTATCCGTTTCATCAATGGATATGTCAAAACCTGCCATGCAACTTGTTATCCCGGACATGGATCAGGAAACCACCGTGCTCAAAAATGCCATTAACAGAATGATACAGGCGATGGCGGAACAGATGGAGGAAATCAATCGTAAAGACAGATATATTCAGATTTCGGAGCAGCGGGGAAAAATCAGCTTTGAAGAGGAAATTCTGCCATCATCCAAAAACAGTCTTCAGGATTTCAGTAAGCTTGTCGGAGATGCACCCGTGCTTGAATCTTTGAAGTCTGAAATATTAAAGGCCGCGGCAGTGGATGTGGGCGTTCTGATTACAGGTGATACAGGCACCGGAAAACAACTGGCGGCGGAAGCAATTCATCACCACAGTTCGCGATCCAAGGAACCGTTTCTCACCATTAACTGCGGTGCGCTGGATGAAAATCTTTTGATGGATGCGCTTTTTGGTCATGTCGCGGGCGCATTTTCAGAAGCCAAAGACGATCGCAAGGGAGCGTTTCTGGCTGCCCATAAGGGGACACTTTTCCTGGATGAAATCGGTAACGCATCGCCAAAGGTTCAACAGGCGCTTCTCAGGACATTGTCTGCACAAAAAATAAAACCACTGGGTGCTGATACCGAAACAGATGTTGATGTACGGCTGATATCAGCTACCAATGAAGACTTGAAATCGTTGATTGACCGGGGTGTTTTCCGCGAAGATCTCTATTATCGTCTGAAAGTCATTTCTCTTTCGACGCCGGCGCTTCGGGATCATAAAGAAGATATTCCTGCTTTGGCGGATTTGTTTATCAGAGAAGCTTCTGTGAAGATGCGCAAGAGCAATATCGGTTTGAGTCGGGGTGCTCTGGAGCGTCTGAAAAATTACAACTGGCCGGGAAATGTGCGGGAATTGAAAAATTGCATTACCCGCGCGGTGGCGATGGTGGAATCTGATGTGATTCAGACCGAGGATATCCGTCTTGAAGAAACGGTCGAAGACCTTGCAAACGTGCTGATAACCCCATCACCTGTCAGAATGAAAAGCCGTCATCATTTCCGATCTTCTGTTGAAGATACTTCGCTGCCGGCTCTGGTGGAACGGCAGCAAAAAGCGCTTTCTGTCCTTCAGCAAAAAGGAAAAATTTCTCGTCAGGAATATCAGCAACTGATGGGGAACGGTATATCGCAGCGCACAGCCCTGTATGATTTGAAAGATTTAATCAAAAAAGGGCTGATCGTCAGATCGGGAAGCGGTTCGGCGACACGGTATCATCTCAAAATGAAAAAATGACGGTTTCATGGCGGCATTAAAATACTTATCTGCGCACAACGCTTGTGCTGTACCCGGTTTTTCGAAAACGTCATTACAGATGAATGATTTTGGCGGCAAGCTGCATACTGGTGACCACATCCAGCATGTTTGTAGTTTCGCCCACCTGCTTTTTCTCCAGCAATTGATAATAGTTCAAACAGGTGCCGCACACCAGAATACTGACACCATCGCTGGCTAACTGCTGCAATACCGGAAGCGTTTCAGCGCCTTCAATGGAAAGCCTGACGCCATCGTTTAACAGAATAATCCGCCACAAAGACTCGCCCATTTCAGAAAGTGTTTTCAGAAAATTCAGCATCAGCTTTGCTCCCAGTTCCCGATCGCCGTTTCCAATAACGTCGTTGACAATGACGACAAGGGTTTGGGTGGCATCCGGTGCGGCTTTCTGCAGAGCGGATGTTTCCGGAGCGGAAACCGTACAGCTCTGATACGCGGTTATGACAAATTCATTGCTGCTTTCCTCAAGCCGGCTTTGAAACCCCTGACTTTCGAGAAATCTCATGACATTTTCCGCAGACGCCCGGTTGTCCACAACAACAGAAAATGTTTCGGCTTCAGGATGGGCCAGAATATATGCCCGCGTCTTTAGTACGGGCTGTGGACAAGGGTATCCTTTACAATCCAAGAGTTCCATTAAAAACCTTTCAATAGGGGATGATTTTATGAACCGTCAATTTTGATGCCTTCGTAAAAAGTCGATTTTGGGACGACTTCGTAAAATGTTCGCAGGCAAGGCGTACAAATTCTGAGGAATGAAGCGTACTTGTCGTACGCTGCAATGACGAAGGATGCAGTACAACGCAGCATGCGGACTTTTTACGAAGTCGTCAATTTTGACCTGGCATTGTGTATAGAAGCCATATGAATTTGTCAAATTCATAAAAGTTATCATCTGGTTGCCAAAATATACAAAAGTATGACATGGCAGGTGCAATCATCATCACTTTTGCATTGAGCATATTGCATTTCTGGCTTATAAAACGCACATGGTGGCCAGAAACAGGTGCGGTTGCCGAAATGAAAAAAATGAGGAATGCATGATATCAAATGGAGAAGGAAAATTCGGGAATGCATCATTTTAACTTGAATCCCAGGCTGTATCTGGTGACGGATCGCCGCTGGCTGGGAGAGCGCTCACTGGCGGCCAGTGTTGAGGCAGCCATTCTGGGGGGTGTTACCCTCGTGCAGCTTCGTGAAAAAGGACTTGCTTCGGGAACATTTTTGAAGCTGGCTCAGGACGTCAAGGCTGTCACCGACCGTTATGGCATACCGCTGATCATCAATGACCGTGTGGATATCGCTCTGGCAGCGGATGCGGCCGGAGTCCATCTGGGGCTGGAAGATTTACCGGTTCAGACAGCCCGGAAACTGCTGGGGCCACATAAAATCATCGGCGCTTCAGCGGCAACGCTCGAAGAAGCCGCAGCGTTTCAGAAACAGGGCGCGGATTATCTTGGTGTGGGCGCTGTGTTTCCTACCGCCACCAAACTGGGAAATGAGGCGGTCAGCCTTGATGATCTTCGGAAGATCAAGTCTGCGGTCACCATACCTGTGGTGGCTATCGGCGGCATCAAGGCGGAAAATGCGGCATCGGTGATGCGTACCGGCGTGGACGGCGTTGCTGTTGTTTCCGCGATTATGAATCAATCGGATATCAGGGCTGCGGCCATGCGGCTGATGTCCATACTGAAGGAAGCATGATGATAAACGGCACTCGATACCGCTGGCCTGTATTGTGGGCTGCGTTTTTTTCCTATTTGATCGACAGCTATGATTTGATTGTGCTGGCCATTGCGATGCCGGTGCTGCTCAAGGTTCTCCATATGTCACTTCCCGAAGGAGGGCTGCTGGGGTCTGCCACCATGGCAGGGGCCATTGCCGGAAGCGTCCTGTTCGGGTTGATTGCCGAAAATCGCGGCAAACGGTTTTCTCTGGTGCTGGCCCTGATATGGCTGGGCATTGGCATGGGGGCTGTGTATCTGGTCAATTCCTGGATGCACTGGATGATTTTGCGGTTTTTCACGGGACTGGCGTTGGGAGGGCTGTGGGGGCCGTGCGCCGCCCTGATTGCTGAACACTGGTCACCGCAATACCGGGGTCGGGCCGCATCATTTGTTTTCAGCAGCTTTGCCATCGGAGCGAGCCTGGCTTCCTGGGTTGGCCGGATGGTGCTCAGTGTTCAGTGGCAGCTGCTTTTTCTGACAGGCGTTGTCTCCATTCCGATCGCTTTTCTGGTATTCCGCTTAACGCCTCCGGATGCACAGAGGCTGCCGGCATTGGATCAGGCAGTCAGTCCATCACTCAAAGTGGGTATCGGGGCGATTTTTACCAGAGATAACATGCCGAAAACGATTATGGGCACACTGATCAGTGTGGTCAATCTGGCGGGTTACTGGGGTGCGGCATTCTGGATTCCGACATTTTTAACCACAGAAAGAGGATTAAGCCTGACGACAATGGCCGGTTTTTCATTTGTCATGTATATCGGCATGTTTCTGGGATTTCAGTTTTTCGGGATACTTTCGGACTGGATGGGCCGCCGCAAATCCATGATTTCGGCATTTCTGACGGCTGCCGTTGCAGTAGCCGTATATGTGGTGGTACATCAGCCCATGTTTTTGTTCTGGTGGGGAATTGCCGTAGGGTTTGGGCTTTGCGGAGTGGGCGGCGTACTGGGGGCCTATTATGCAGAGCTGTTTCCGGACCACCTCCGCGCGTATGCTGGTGGTTTCTGCTGGAATATGGGCCGCATTGGCGCTGTGCTGGCGCCCTATACCATCGGATATGTCGGCAGAACGCATGGCCTGCAGACAGGGCTGGCAATGACGTCGGGTGTGTATGTCATGGGTGCAGTCATACTGTTCTTTATGCCGGAAACGTTTCGGCGCCGGAATGCTGATCATGTCTCGCCGTAATGGCATCAAGAAGGTAAGAATTACATGGCAATACTTCAACTGCATAACGCCGATATCTACTACGAGTTCATTGATGGAGAAAAGGACAGGCCCTGTCTCATTTTCCTGCATGAAGGGCTGGGCTGCACCGCAATGTGGAAAACTTTTCCCGAAAATCTGTGCAGAAAAACCGGTTATTGCGGGTTGGTGTATGACCGTCTGGGGTATGGGCGGTCATCATCCTTAAAAAAATTCAGGACCATCCATTATCTGCACGAATATGCACTCAATGAGCTGCCTGAAATCCTTTCCGCTTTGATACCGGAAACGCCCTATATACTGGTCGGACATTCTGACGGCGGCAGTATCAGTCTGATCCATGCTTCGGAACAACCATCCCTGCTGCGGGGGGTTATCACCGAATCCGCCCACGTTTTTGTTGAGGATATGACACTGGAGGGTATCCGGGCCGCAGGCGAAGCATACAGTGCCGGTAAATTGAAAAAGCTGGCTGATTTTCATGGGGACAAAACGGATTCCGTCTTCAAGGCATGGTATGATATCTGGCTGAGTTCCGGATTCGCCTATTGGAATATTGAATATCTGCTGCCCTCTATCGAGTGTCCTGTACTGGTGATTCAGGGAATTGGCGATCAGTATGGTTCTTACGATCAGGTGACATCCATTGCATCCGGAATTTCCGGGAAATCACAGACAGCCATGATTCCCGATTGCGGACATGTACCGCATATTGAAGCTGCGGATGCAGTGCTGGAAACGATGCACAATTTTCTGATGACCATCTGAATCATCATGATTTATTGACTTAACGATAAATTAGAATTCGACCTGCCCACCTGAAACGGCAAGGAATCAGATTCTTTATTCGACAAAAGGAGAATGATGGCATTTAACTGGTTTAAAAAAAAGGATATTTCAGATAAATCCGCTTCTTCGGAAGTGGTTTCTCAGACAGAGCCCCCTCCTGGGGAATCCGGGATTGATGTTTCTGCACCGGAAGGCGCGACGTTGCTGTCACGCCTTAAAAGCGGTCTTTCCCGGACACGGCGGATACTGACGACCGATATTGACAAACTCTTTGCAGGAAAACGTCCGATGGACGATGATCTTTTGGAGGAGCTTGAAGAAATTCTGATTACTGCCGACATCGGCGTTCAGACGGCTGGCGAACTGATTCAGAAGATTTCCAGCGGGGCGGGGGATGCTGAAACCGTCAAGGCTGCATTGAAACACGAAATGCTGGAGTTGCTCACGGTTTCATCGACGTTGCAGACGGGTGTGTCGGCCAAGCCGTGGGTTATGATGGTTGTCGGTGTCAATGGCGCAGGAAAAACCACCACCATCGGCAAACTGGCATCTCAATTTACATCTGAAGGCAAAAAAGTGCTGATCGCCGCTGCGGATACGTTCAGGGCCGCTGCGGTCGAACAGCTTCAAATCTGGGCGGAGAGATCCGGAGCGACGCTGATACGGCATAAAGCCAATGCCGACCCGGCGGCGGTGGCTTTCGATGCGGTTGAAGCAGCGGTTGCCCGCGATGCCGATATCGTGATTGTGGATACGGCCGGCAGGCTTCACACCCGTGTAAACTTGATGGAGGAGCTGAAAAAAATTCGCCGGGCCATTACCAAAAAAATTCCGGAAGCCCCCCACGAAACCCTTCTGGTTTTGGATGCCACTACCGGACAGAACGCGATCATGCAGGCGCGATTGTTTCATGAATCTATCGGCGTTACGGCCCTGGCGCTGACCAAACTGGATGGCACCGCCAGAGGCGGCATTGTGATCAGCATCTGCCATGAACTGAATCTGCCATTGAAATATATCGGGACCGGCGAGAATATTGAAGATTTACAGGCGTTTGATCCGAAGGCATTTGTGGATGCGCTTCTTTGAAAATTGAGAACGTCAATTATCCTGCGCTGCCTGTGGGAGCTGCAATCAGCGACCGCTTCAGCATTTCATTGCGATAGGCATTCAGGACGTGGCTTTGCGTAATCACGCCTTTGAGTATTTTATCGCCATTGACCTGATTTACCACAGGCAACTGTTCCATGTCGATGAAACTGAACTTGTTGAGTGCCGCAGATAAGGTATCCTCCATATCAACAAACACCACATGGGGATTGTAGATGTCTTTTGCAACAACAAGATGCCTGAAATTTTCTTCGAAAACAAACTCTCTCAGGTCGGAAAATGAAATCACGCCTTCCAGGCATCCTGCCTTGTTTACCACATACAGATAATTGCAGCTTGCCGAAAGACATTGCTTCAGTATGACATCGTAGGGAGTGTTCGCATATATCCGGGCTGCATGGGTGTCCATGACATCTCTGACCCAAAGGCTTGAGAGGATGCCTACCTCACGGCCGGCGGCAATGTCTATCCCTTTTCGTGCAAGGCTGAGCGTATAAATGGAGCCCGAGAGAATGGTTTTATGCACCAGGGACGCGATAATACAGGCGGCCATCATCGGAAGAATAACCGAGCTCCGGTTGGTCAGTTCAAAGATCATGATGATGGCGGTCATAGGCGCCTGAATGACGGCGCCGAGCATGGCTCCCATTCCAACGACACCATAACATCCGGGATTTCCGGTAATCGCCGGGAATATATCCTTGAATACGGTTCCACAAGCCATTCCCAGCATAGCTCCCAGAAAAAGGCAGGGACAAAGAACGCCTCCTGAGCCGCCGGAACCTAAGGTGAATGCTGTTGCAACAATCTTGACAGCAAGAAGCATCAGCAGTGTGGTCAGCATAAAGTTACCGGCAATGGCTGAAGTGATGGGTTCATAGGCATACCCCAGTATCTGTGGATAGAAGAACCCTAATATCCCGACTACCAGCGCTCCGCACGCTGGTTTAATGGCTCGTGAAAAGTGGATATGGTGTTCAAAAAAATGTTCCACCATTTGCATCGTCCGAACGAATCCTGCGGAAACCAGACCTGCCAGTGCCCCCATCAGAGCGTATAGAATAAGTTCCCAGGCGCTGAATTGGCCATAGGGTAAAATTCTGAGCGTTGGGCCATGCGTAATAAAAGCTCTGGAAAATGAGGTCGCTATTACGGATGCGATGACAATCGGGCTGAAGGACTGAATATTAAATTCACCCATGACAACTTCAAGAGAAAAGAGCACGCCGGCGATCGGCGCGTTGAAAATGCAGGCGATTCCGGCGGCGGAACCGCAGGCGACAATGACCCTCAGGCGATTTCTGGAAACCCGGAGTAACTGCCCCACGCCTGAAGATATGGCGGCGCCGATCAGGATAATGGGGCCTTCACTGCCGGCGGAGCCTCCGGACCCGAGCGTTATTGCCGACATGGCCATGCACAGCAGCGAGCTGGTCCATCGCATAAAGCCGTTGTGTAGGGCCACGGCTTCCATGGCGGCCGGCACACCGTCTTTTTCGGTTTCTTTGGGGAAAAAAGTGATGAATGGCCATAATAACAGTGCGCCCAGAGCTGGAACAAAAATATATATGGCTTTCCCGCCGCCGGCCCATGTCGGGAGCATATTCATGAAAAAGTCTTTGGCGAGTTCCAGCATTTTCACATATACTAACGTGCACGCCCCGACAACAAATCCGATGACCGCCGCCAGTATAATCAAAAACGTCTGATCATGAATTCTGAATTGTTGAAGAAAGGATATATATTTTTTCTGAAATATCATTATCAGACGTTTTGGCATGGTTGATCCCATAATATGTTCTGCTGATGGTTAAGCGGTTATGTCGGATAATTGCCGATTTCCCGTCGCATGTGATACTGTAACGCAAAACTTTCATTCATCCGTTGCCGGAAGTTGATGTCGCGCTCATGATGATTAATATACATATTGCATCTGATGAAATCAACGTTGACAGCTTCGTGAAAAGTATAGTCGCGTGATACGGTCTGTTTTTTAGAAATTTTGATGGTTGTTATTCAAAGAAACGCAATTGAATATCTCCAAAAAAACAAAATTAAATTCCGTTTTAACGCCTACCGAGGCTATTCTGGAAAGTATTTCAGACGGCGTTTTTACGGTGGATGGTGAGTGGCGGGTGACATCGTTCAATCGGGCTGCCGAGAAGATTACGGGGACACCTCGCAGCGAAGCCATCGGCCGATTCTGCTCCGAAGTATTTCGATCCAGTATGTGTGAAGTCGAATGCGCGCTGCGCCGGACGCTTCAAACCGGAAAGGCCGTTATTGGCCAGTCCGGCTACATCATCGACACCGATGGTGGCCGCGTCCCTGTCAGCGTTTCTACTGCGGTATTGCGGGACGGGCAGGGAAACGTTATCGGCGGGGCGGAAACATTCCGGGATTTGAGTGAAGTCGAAGCATTGCGCCAAGAGCTGGAGAGCCGGTTTCACATTGGGGAGCTGGCAAGCCGCAGCCCGCTCATGCAGAAAATTTTCGATGTGCTGCCGGCCATTGCTGCAAGCCCCAGTACCGTCCTTATTCTGGGAGAAACCGGAACCGGAAAGGAACTGGTGGCTAAAGCCATCCATACATTGAGTCACCGCAGCAATGCGCCGTTTATTGCGGTCAACTGCGGAGCCTTGCCGGATCCGCTGCTGGAGTCGGAACTCTTTGGCTACAAGGCCGGGGCGTTTACAGGCGCTACCAAAGACAAGCCAGGACGCTGTGCGCTGGCGAAAAATGGGACATTGTTTCTGGATGAAATCGGTGAGGTGAGCCCTGCGCTGCAGGTGCGGCTGCTGCGGGTGCTTCAGGAACGGACATATGAACCGCTGGGCGGAATCCGTTCTGAAACCGCCAGCGTGCGGGTGATCGCCGCTACCAACAAAGACCTGGCGGATCAGGTTCGAAATCATGTATTTCGTGAAGACCTGTATTACCGGATCAATGTCGTCCGTATCGAACTGCCACCGCTGCGCCGGCGTAAAGAAGATATCCCGCTGATTGTCTCTCAGTTCATTATCCGCTTTAACCGGCTGCAAAAAAAGTCCATCCAGGGCGTTTCTGCGGAAGCGCTTTCTCTGCTCATGGCTCACGACTGGCCCGGAAATATCCGGGAGCTGGAAAACGCCATCGAGCATGCTTTCATCTTATGCGGTAACGGCGTGATTGATATTCGCCACCTGCCAGAAAATCTGACTGCCCGAAGCACTGTGCCGTTGGCGGATTTTGATATTCACGCTTCACGCGATCTGATGGAAATCCAGACCATTCAGCGTGCGCTGGAGCAGGCTGGCTTCAATCGGCTGGCAGCCGCCAAAGCGCTCGGCATCCACAAAAGCACGCTGTTCCGGAAAATGAAGCGTCTGGGGCTGGATTTTCCTTCTGCGGACGGCCGCACCCGCCAGAGTACCCGCACATAAAGAAGACGCTTTCGAAGCAGTGGTTATCGGGATATGAAACGCTCCATCACCCGCTTGAATCCTGGAATCGATCGGGTGATGGTATCATCGGACACGCAGAAAGCGATTCTGAAATGTCCCGGTGCGCCGAAACCGCTTCCAGGAACCACCAGTATCAACTCTTTCTGAAGCTCACGGACAAATTCGACGTCGTCGGCAATCGGCGTTTGAGGAAATACATAAAACGTTCCCGGAGGCCGGACGAATTTATACCCGCTTTCGGCAAGCCCTGCGCATAGCAGATCGCGTTTTACGGCGTACGCTGAGATATCTACACTGGTGCCCTGCATCCGGGCGATTACCCGCTGCATGAGCGCAGGTGCGTTGACAAACCCTAATATCCGGTTGGTGAGTGCCATGGCAGCCGCCAGGGAATCATTGTAAGCCGCAGATGGGTTGACCGCAATAAACCCGATCCGCTCGCCCGGAATCGAGATATCCTTGGAATAGGACGTTGTCAGAATGCTTTCCGCATATGCCGAAAAGATGCTGGGCACACGGGCATTGTCATACACAATCTTCCGGTAGGGTTCATCGGAGATCAGGTACAGAGTGCGGCCAAGTTCCCTGCCTTTTCGGTATAACAGCGCCC
>DAIEFO010000360.1 GCA_027325475.1 Desulfobacteraceae bacterium
GTTGGGGATGACGGCGTAAACAAAATCTGTTCAAATATGATGCCTTCGTGAAAAGTCGATTTTGGGACGGCTTTGTAAAAAGTCCGCAGGCGAGGCGCGCAAATCCTGAGGAATGAAGCGTACTTTTTGGGTACGCTGCAATGACGAAGGATGCAGCGCTGGCGCAGCATCCGGACTTTTTACGAGGTCGTCAATTTCATATCCTGCATGATCTGATTGTGAACCAGCGGTCGGAAGCGCCGTATTTCAACATTCCATCGCGAAGGATGCACTCGGTTGGTCAACAAAATGACAATGACGGCATGTTCGACATCTATCCAGAAAGACGTTCCCGTATAACCCAGGTGCCCGACTGCCGTTTCAGAAAAATAGCAACCGCAACTCGCACCCACTGGCGACGGCATATCAAACCCCAATGCTCTTTTCGAAGATTCATGACGTGACCAGAAACATCTGATCAGCTCTGGCGATATCCACTCCGCATCAGTGGATTGCCCTCTGTATGCCGACAGCAGCAAGGACAGCAGGTTCCCGACATCCGCCGCCGTTCCAAACAATCCGGCATGGCCATCCATGCCGCCGACGGCAAATGCGTTATCATCGTGAACCCGACCCTTCAGCAGTTGCCGACGCCACGAACACAACTCCGTGGCAGCGATGTCATCGGTACACGGCGTTTGATTCGCCTCAAAAAACAGCAGGTTTTTGAGCCCCAGCGGGCGGTAAATCGTTTCATACAGGAAATGATCCAGCCGCTTTCCCGTAATCGTTTCCACAATCCAGCGCAATATCATGAACCCGATATCGCTGTAAACGCCGCCGGAATCCGGGAGCGTCCGCAGGCATTCGTTTGTCAACATCCGCTTTAGATGCTCTGGTCGTTGAATGGAGGGTAATTGCATCAACCGGACATAATAGGGTCTGTACGCCGGCAGCCCGGAGCTGTGCGCCAGAAGATGACGAATGGTCACACAGGACATTCCCGGATCCAAAAAATATGGCAACACGGAGACCACCGTCTGCTCTAAATTCAGTTTTGAATCCTGCACCAGGTGCATGACCGCCAGGGTTGTCGCCAGCGGCTTGGTAAGGGACGCCAGATCAAACAGGGTATTTCGGGTCATGACAGCGCCCGTAAACAAATCCGCCTGCCCGTAAGCTTCAAAAAACTCGATTTCCCGATTTTTATAAACCAGCAGCACGCCGCCGGGGAACACCCGCTTCTCAACCGCCTGACGCATCAGGCAGTCCACATCCTTCATCTGCCAGTCTCCCATATTTTCACATAACGTTCCTGTGCGGATGCCAGCTCATCACATGCCGATCCGCATCCAGAAGCACATTGAGGCCCACGGGAACAACGGTATTTTCCTGTCCGTGACCGATATCGAATCCGGCCAGAATCGGGATATCCATGTTCTGAAATATATCCCGGAATACATCCATAACTTTTATCCTGTCCCCACACGCATCGAAATCGCCGATGCCAAGGCCTTTCAGCCCCTGGAACATTCCCGCCAGTTTCATCTGTGTCAGCATGCGGTCTATACGGTAGGGTTTTTCGCCTCGGTCTTCAAATATCAGAATATGATCCTCCAGAACAGGCTGAAACGGCGTTCCGGCAAGATGGCACAACGTCGTCAGGTTACCACAGACAAGAGGCCCGAACGCCTTGCCATGATGCAATGTGACACCATTTTTCAGAGAGATATCCATCGGTTCCGACGAGGTCAGCGCCTTGAGCACAGACTTCCGCGTGTCTGCCCCCGCATTTCTCAGGGTTGTTGCCACCGGCCCATGCAGACAGACAAGACCTGAGCGTTGATAC
>DAIEFO010000361.1 GCA_027325475.1 Desulfobacteraceae bacterium
TCGGGATATCATGTCCTGAAACATCTCGAAACCCTCTTTTTTATACACAATCAGCGGGTTCTGCTGGGCATATCCGCGAAGTCCGATGCCTTCTTTCAGATGGTCCATGGACAGCAGATGATCTTTCCAGAGCGTATCCACGGTATTGAGCATGACAAACCGTTCCAGATGCCTGAAGTTATCCGCGCCGATTTCCGCTTCCTTTTTCGCGTACCACCCCAGAGCCTCAGCGCTGATGATCTCTGAAAGCCCTTCACGGGTCAGACCATCCAGCATCTCTTCGGTAACAGGAAGATGAAAATTATACTGATTGAAGATGGCTTCATCCATGCCTTTGAAATCCCATTCCGAAGGGTCGATTTTGTCATTGGCAAAGGTATGGGCAATGATTTCAGCCTTGTCCTGAATCATATCCTCAATCGCAGGCCGGAGGCTGCCGCCGCGCAGAGCCTCACGGCGCTGCCTGTAAATAACTTCCCGCTGCTGGTTCATGACATCGTCATATTCGATCAACTGCTTGCGGATATCGAAGTTGTGCGCCTCCACCTTGGTCTGGGCATTTTCGATGGCGCGGCTGATCAGATTGTGTTCGATCGGCTCCCCCTCTTCCATGCCCAGCTTTTCCATGATCGTACTCATGCGCTCGCCGCCGAAAATCCGCAGAAGATCATCTTCGAGCGCCAGATAAAAACGGGATGATCCCGGATCGCCCTGTCTGCCGGATCGTCCGCGGAGCTGGTTGTCTATCCGCCGGCTTTCATGCCGCTCCGTACCAATGATGCGAAGACCACCCAGATCGGTGACACCCTCCCCCAGCACAATGTCCGTTCCACGCCCGGCCATGTTGGTGGAAATGGTCACCGCCCCTTTCTGTCCGGCCATTGACACAATTTCGGCTTCTTTTTCATGATTTTTAGCGTTCAAAACCGTATGCCGGATGCCCCGCCGTGTCAGTTTATGACTGAGGTCTTCGGACACATCAATGGAAATGGTGCCCACCAGCACCGGCTGACCTTTTTTATGCAATTCTGCGATCTCGTTCATGACCGCTTCGAATTTTTCTTTTTTGGTCTTGNATATCAGATCGGGGAAATCATGCCGGACCATGGGCTGATGGGTGGGAATCACCGACACATCCAGGTTGTATATCTTTTTGAATTCCGCAGCTTCGGTGTCGGCCGTACCGGTCATACCGGCCAGTTTGTCGTACATTCTGAAGTAATTCTGAAAAGTGATGGTTGCCAGCGTCTGATTTTCGTTTTCGACCCGGACGTTTTCCTTGGCTTCCAGGGCCTGGTGCAATCCTTCACTGTAGCGCCGCCCCGGCATGAGCCTTCCGGTGAATTCATCCACGATGATCACTTCACCGTCCTTGACGATATAATCCACATCCCGCTTGAATAGAGCATGAGCCTTCAGCGCCTGGTTGACATGGTGCAGTATTTCGATGTTGCGGGCGTCATAGAGGTTGTCCACTTTCAGCAGACGCTCCACTCTGGCGACCCCGGCCTCGGTCAGAACCGACGTTCTGGCCTTTTCATCGATAACATAATCATCCTCTCGGACAAGATGCGGGATGATGGTGTTGACTTCATAGTAGAGGTTGGTGGATTTTTCCGCCTGACCGGAGATAATCAGCGGTGTTCTGGCTTCGTCGATCAGAATGCTGTCCACCTCATCCACAATGGCGTAATTCAGATCTCCCTGGACAATGCTTTCCAGATCGAACTTCATGTTGTCTCTCAGATAATCAAACCCGAACTCGTTGTTGGTGCCATAGGTGATATCCGAGCCATAAGCAATCTGGCGTTCCCGGT
>DAIEFO010000362.1 GCA_027325475.1 Desulfobacteraceae bacterium
TATCCCCGCGGTAATTTCGTCCCGATTTTCGTCTTTTATTTTCTGGTTAACGGCAAACTGAGCTATTGCCTCTGTAATGCCGGACCGATGACTCCCGATATCATGGGCCTGGCCAAGCAGGACAAAATGACGAAGCAAGGCATCAGAATCCATAAAAGGCGCTGGACTTGCGGGGTATCCGACATGGAAAAATCACCCATGAGCCGGAAAAGAATATTGACGGCTCCGTAAAAAGTCCGGATGCTGCGTTGCGCTGCATCCTTCGTCATTGCAGCGTACCCAAAAGTACGCTTCATTCCTCAGAATTTGCGCGCCTTGCCTGCGGATTTTTTACAAAGCCGTCCTAAAATCGATTTTTTACGATGGCATCAATCATTCAATGACAATGAAAATCAGGAGCCGGTAACTTCAGGGCATCCGCCAGCTCCGACAGAAACTGGCGTCTCGGAATCTCTCTGGCGCCCATATAAACCAGATGCCGGGTCGTGACCTGACAATCGATCAAACGCAACGAACGCTTTTGCATCCAACGCACCATCGTAACAAACCCCACCTTGGATGCGTTGCTCTTCCGGGCAAACATGGACTCACCGCAAAAGCACCCGCCTACGGCAACTCCATACAGACCGCCCGCCAGCTCGCCATCCTGCCAGACTTCAACTGAATGGGCGAACCCCATTTCGTGCAATGTGCAATATGCATCGATCATTTCGGAAGTGATCCAGGTTCCGTTCTGACCCATCCGGCATATTTTGGCGCATTCGGTGATGACATCGCGAAAATTCTGATCCAGCGTCACCGTAAAAACACCCTGACGCAAAATCTTCTCCAGACTTCGGGAGACATGCAGTTCATCCGGATACAGCACCAGACGGGGATCGGGTGACCACCAGAGGACAGGCTCCGCAGACGAATACCATGGGAAAATCCCCTGACGGTATGCCTGGAGAAGACGCTCTGGACACAGATCGCCCCCCACCGCCAGCAAGCCGTCCTCCTCGGACAATTCCGGAGGAGGAAAAACGATGCGGTCAGATAACTGATATACAGGCATCGTCTGTCATGCGATATCGAGGGTCAGCCGATCATCGGCCAGCCCAACCCGGACATCGCCACCTTTTTCAAGCCTGCCAAAGAGGATATGCTCAGACAGTACATCCCTGATTTCCTGCTGAATCAGCCGACTCAGGGGTCTGGCGCCATAGCGGGGATCATAACCTTTTCCGGCCAGCCAGGATCTGGCTTCCGGTGAAAGCTGTATCCGGATCTTTCGGGCGGCTGTCTGCGCGTTGAGTTCCGCCATGAATTTATCGACGACCTGTTCCATAATCAGGACGGTCAGCGGATTAAATGAAATAATGCCATCCAGACGGTTCCGGAATTCCGGACTGAAGCATTTCTCGACAGCCTTCATGCTCTTATGCGCCGCATCGCCGGCGGAATCACCGAATCCGATGGTATGCGTACTCATTTCCTGACTGCCGGCATTGGAAGTCATGATGATGATCACATTCCGGAAATCCGCTTTCTTGCCGTTGTTGTCGGTCAAGGTGGCGTAATCCAGTACCTGAAGCAGAATATTGAACAGGTCCGGATGGGCTTTTTCGATTTCATCCAGAAGCAGCACGCCATGCGGATGCTTGCGGATATCATCCGTAAGAAGCCCGCCCTGGTCGAATCCGATATAGCCGGGAGGTGCGCCGATGAGTCTGGCCACCGCGTGCTTTTCCATATATTCGCTCATATCGTAGCGTGAAAACGATATGCCTAATGCCGCGGCAACCTGCCTGGCCACTTCGGTCTTGCCG
>DAIEFO010000363.1 GCA_027325475.1 Desulfobacteraceae bacterium
TGGTATGCCTTGGCGCTGTTGATAACCCAACCGCAATGACGCCGCCGATTTGGATCTGTATAGGCTTAAAACCCACTGCCAGAATGATGGCTGCCTCGTTGTCAGGCTGACCGGCCAGCGCCGTGCCGCCGAGTGTTCCTACAATCAGGATATCGCCGCCCGCAATGAGTTCACTTCCGGGATTGACATCGCCAAGTATGACCAGATGTTTCTGTGCCGTGATTTTCTGACCGGATCTCACCCGCCCGGCGATTACCAGAGCGTCGGAGTTGTGCTGTCTCCAGAAATTGGATACATCCATTTTAGGGGATTTATCCCCAGGTATGATTACTTCCTTCGGGGATGGTGATGCAGGTGCTACATTCACAGACGCCACATGAAATTTACTTTTCAGAAACGCTCTCAACATCTCTATGACACTTTCATAACCTTCAGAATCGCCTACATCCAGCGTGACGCGGGAATTGGACGCCAGATGCTGTAACTGATTGAAAATCCGGGTTAGTTCTTCCTGGATATAATTCACAGGCAATGACGGATCCAGCGTTACCCAGAAACCATCTCTGACCCCTTTGAGGCGAATCTGCGATTTGTCCTGGATCTGTGCATCCATGCCGAGATGGCACTCCTTTCCGAAATACGGCAACTTCGTAACAAGTTCGTATGTAGCAGTAAAAGTATATCTTGCTCCTGAAGGATTTTCGTGCTTTGTCCGCGGACAGGCATTTTAAATGTCGGTACAAAGCCGCTTGAGCTTGATTTTTTGCGAGTTTATCAAAACAGGGTATTTGAATATCCATAACGCTTTTACTTTTGGTGGTATAGTGATATAAAAATGGCATGTCAAGAAAAAGAAACGACATCACAAAAAAGGATTTTATTGATCTCATCAATCGGCGATTCTTTGAAACATAATCAAATGGCATCATTTTTACACATTCACGCCGGATGGCTGATAGATGGGAGCGTTGATTCCATTCAGCAGAACGTGATTATTCATGTGAATAAAGGCATCATTCACACCATAACGCCTGCCGCGCAAGTCCGCCTTTCCAAAACGATGCTTTCCGATCCGGAAAAGTCATATCTGGATTTAACGGCATACACGCTACTGCCGCTTCTAGTAGATTGTCATGTACATCTGTTCATGTCCGGAACACCTGATATTACTGCGCGCAAACATCAACTGGACGCTGGTTACGATGAACTCAAGCATGTCATTGCCACCCATATCCGTCAGCATATTGCCAGTGGCGTTGGCGCAGTCAGGGATGGCGGAGATCGTCAGGGCTTTTCGCAGCGCTATCGGCAGGAAGTGTCGAATGCAGACGCCGGGTCGGGAAGCTGTCCGCTTACGGGATATGCTGACAGGATGGCGCTGTCAGGGCTTTGCTGTAAGATCGCCGGAAAAGCCTGGCATCATGCCGGGCGTTATGGAAAACTGATCGGCAGAGCGCCGGATACCGATGAAACACTGGCAGAAGCCATGCGGCGGGAGTCGTGTCTGCCCGGGTATATTCGGCCGGATCATGTCAAAATCGTCAATTCCGGTGTCAACAGTCTTCTTTGCTTTGGAAAAGAAACCCTGCCGCAGTTTTCTTACGAAGAAATGTCTGCTGCCATCCGCTTTGCAGCGCAGCAGGGCTTGAAGACAATGGTTCACGCCAACGGCAGGGCGCCGGTTCGGATTGCTGTCGAGGCAGGCTGCCATTCCATCGAACACGGATTTTTTATGGGAGAAGACAATCTGGCCAGAATGCGCGATCACCAGACGATCTGGGTTCC
>DAIEFO010000364.1 GCA_027325475.1 Desulfobacteraceae bacterium
ACCATGATGACCTGCTTGCCTTCCTGTTTGGCCCAGGTTTCCGCCAGATTAGCGTCCAGAGCCACCACGCCGAACGCTGCGCCCGGAGAAACGTTCAAGCCGCTGCCCAGAAAGTCTCCCGAAGCTTTGGCCGCCTGTCTGGATTTACTGTCAAACTGGGGATGCAGAAAAAAATCAACATGTTCGGGACTGACCCGAAGCACTGCTTCTTTTTCAGTGATGAGCCCCTCTTCGACCATATCTACGGCAATCCGCACCGACGCCTGAGCGGTTCGTTTACCGTCACGGGTCTGAAGCATCCAGAGTTTGCCTTTTTCGATGGTGAACTCCACATCCTGCATATCCCGATAATGCTTTTCAAGGCGGCTGGCAATGGCTTCAAACTCCGCATAGGCAGACGGCATTTCTGTTTTCAGCTCGGAAATATCTTTGGTCATGCGGATTCCGGCCACCACATCCTCTCCCTGAGCGTTGGTCAGATAGTCGCCTTCAATTTTGCGCTCGCCGGTGGAACCGCTGCGGGTCATGGCTACACCCGTAGCACTGTCGTTGCCCATATTACCGAACACCATGGTGACAATGCTGACAGCCGTTCCCAGATCGTGGGCAATACCGGCGGCGTTCCGGTAATCCACAGCACGCTTTCCGTTCCAGCTTTTAAAGACCGCTTCGGTGGCCAGACTAAGCTGTTCGTAAGGATCGACCGGAAACTGGCGTTTGGCGTGACGTCGGAAGATTTTTTTAAACTCTTCGGTAACAACGATCCAGTCTTTGCCGGAAAGCTCCGCATCGGTTTCAACCTTGGCGCGCTGACGGGCGTCGGTGATAACCTCTTCGAAATGCTCATCGGCAATGCCCATGACCACGCTGCCGAACATCTGGATCAGCCTGCGGTAAGCGTCATAGACAAAACGTTCATCGCCGGTCAAGCGAATCATGCCTTGAGCGGTTTCGTCATTCAATCCGATATTGAGAACGGTGTCCATCATCCCCGGCATGGAAAATTTGGCGCCGGAGCGGCAAGACACCAGAAGTGGATGGGCCGGATCGCCGAAAACCTTTCCTGTCTTGGCTTCGATGGCATGAAGCGCCTGAAGTTCCTGATCCCACATACTCTCCGGAAGCACACCACCTGCTGCCAGATAGGCATTGCACGCCTCAGTGGTCACGGTAAATCCTGGCGGCACAGGAACGTTGATTCTGGCCATTTCCGCCAGATTGGCCCCCTTGCCTCCCAAAAGCCCTCGAACCGCATCCCAGGTTCCTCCGACATATTCCTCAACCATCTGCACTTCATCAAAGAGATACACCCACTTTTTCGTCATCTTTTAAACCTCGTCTGGTAAAAATTGTCTTTAAGATGTTTTTCCGGCCTATTCCCAGATTCAACAATGCCTGAGTCGGCAGGATGGGGTTTTAATTACAATATTGGTTGCATTCCCGTCCAGCTTTTCATTAAGAATCCTTTATAAAGGAATATATGTCGGCATGTCAATCCAGAAACAAAAAAAACAGAATTGTGACAATATGATGCATATCATGAAAGATGAAAAATGCGGCGCAACGCAGCATCCGGACTTTTTACGAAGTCGTCAATCTTGACTTGATGATGGCGAGAATATGGGGTAATAATCAAACCTCAAAACCAAGGGGGAAGTGCAATGATGTTCACCGTGTGATCATGATTGACACCCCGTACGGGAGGTTGACATATGGATAAACTGGATGCCATTTTTTCTCCGCAGTCTG
>DAIEFO010000365.1 GCA_027325475.1 Desulfobacteraceae bacterium
AACAGCCCGCGTTTTGAGCAAATCTGGTTCAGTGCGGGGGAAAGTGTATCTGTCATCGCTTCCAGGACGCCATCGAACTGGATGATGTCGTTCAGAGCCGTTCGCGTGGTTTGGATATCCGCCAGCGATTTGAATTCGCGATACAGCACGCCCGTCTGGTAGTTATCGAAATAAAGAGGTTTTTTGAGCAAAAGTCCGCCCAAAACGCCAAGCCATGCTTCTCCCCAGAAATTCAGAGGCAGCTTTTGGGATGCTGTCCAGCTTCGGGGCATCCATTGTTGCGCCTGCCATTTCAACTCGAGAGCCGCACCATATCCAATGCGGAAGATATCTGCCAGCAGCCTTTCCTGTATGACGGCGGCGCAGCGGTCCGGACGGATTGGCGGAGCGGACAGCAGTTCCAGACCGATACCCAGATATCCGATGATCTTCTGCACGACGGCTTTGAGATCGTCTCGGGATTCGATGCGGATTTGATCGGCGACGGCTATCTGATTGGCCAGTGAGGCGGTTTCCGCTTGAAGCTCCAGATACAGGTCTTGCTCCAGTTGCTTCAAGGCGTTTGTCAGCAGATCGTTGGATGTCAGCAGTTCCGACATGTACAAAGAGGCGGAAGGCTGCGCCATATCCTCGCGATGCGGCGCTTTGTAACGTCTGGACATTTTCTCCGGTGTGATCGGCTGATAGACGCCAACCGCTTCCTCAAACGGAAGAAAACCCTTTTCGGCCATGCGGACGCTGTGCTGCCGGTATGTTTCTTCTTCGGCTTCAGCAGGCAGTATGGTGCCGGTTTCCTGCATGAAATTCATGAAATAGATGGGATCGTCAGAATAGAGACGGTTCAAAAACTGGGTGATGAAGCTGTACCGCTCCTCATTCGTGTCCACTTCCGGACCCGAATTTTCTGCAATGGCTTCTGTGGTTGCCTGCATTTCGGATTCCGGCAGCAACCGATAGTAAATGGTGCTATCGATTGTCATGAAGTCATCCGGAATGTCGGATGGGTCTTCGTCAGGTTCCAGGAATCGGATATGGACGTTTTTGAAGAGATAAAGTTCGACAAATTCGGCGGCGTCCTGTTTCACCCATTGAAGAAAACGTTCGGGATCCGCCAGAAAACGCAGATTCATCCATCGGGTCAGTGCCGGGTATTCGATGCGGTCATGTTTCCAGACCTGCATGTCCAGGATGAATTCCCACTGGGAGTTCGACGCCAGCGAGAGCAGCGGCAGAGCGTCTTCCGGCCCGATATCCAGAACCAGAAACAGCAGATCCGTTTCCGGTATGGAATGCACAAGTGCTGCGGGCTGCGGCGCATCCAGAATGAAATTCATGGCGTCAGACGCCGGCAGGCCCAACGCTTTTTCCCGCTGTTGATGAAGCTTGTCAATGGCTTGCTGAATGGCGGTGGATGGAGCGTGATTTGTGATGGTCATATGTCGTTCCGCTGTTTTGAATACATCAGGGTTTCAATGTGGTCCGCTTCGATGGGAATATCTTTCATCAGGTCATCCGGACCATCGGCAGTGATCACGATATCGTTTTCGATCCGGACGCCAATGCCTTCATCAACAATATAAATACCCGGTTCTACAGTTAAAACCATCCCTGGTTCAAAAATGCGATGGCGGTTTCCGTAGTCATGGGTGTTCAGCCCCAGATGGTGGGAGATGCCGTGCATGAAATACTTCCGGTATGCTGGCGCTGCTTCGGACTGGTTTTGAATATCCGCCAGC
>DAIEFO010000366.1 GCA_027325475.1 Desulfobacteraceae bacterium
ATCGTTTTCCACGGTATATGCCGCAGCATCCATGATCGCCTTCGTGTCATCGCCTTTGGCGCGTTTTTGTTCAAAGTACACATTGGGCGTTCCTGGATGAATTTCGATGGCGTCTTCCGCCATGGCCGCAGGCGCACTCATGTAAGCCGGAAGTTCTTCCAACTCCACCCGAACCTTATCGGCAGCGGCACGGGCATTGGCCTCGGTATCTGCTGCTACGATGGCAATAGCGTCTCCAAACTGAAAGACTTTTTCATCGCAAAGAATGGGCCGGTCCCAGCCATCGCCCTTGTTGCTCGGAAAGGTGATAAGCCCTGTGATCCGGTTTTTACCCTTGACATCCCTATGGGTGATCACTTTGAATACACCCGGCATCTTTTCTGCTTCAGAAGTATCTATCGAAAGAATGTTGGCATGAGATACCTTGGCCTGAACCAACGCCAGGCGTAGCGTGCCAGCCGGCATTTTGAGACCGGCGTCCGCACCGTAATCCGTTCTGCCCGTCACTTTATCCACGGCGCTGGGCCGGGGGCAAAGACTGCCCCATATCCGGTTATCCGCAGGAAGTTTAAACGTCAGATCGGCTTCAGACAATTCACCACGCAGTACTCTGGCAGCATCCATCACGGCATCTACCAGAGGTTTATAGCCAGTGCATCGACAAGCATTGCGATGCTTCTGAAACCAGTCACGGACGTCCTGACGGGCAGGCGATGGATTGCTGTCTAAAAGTCCCTTGGCGGACATGATAAACCCAGGACTACAGAAACCGCATTGTGCACCGCCATGAACCGTCCAGGCGAGCTGAATCGGGTGGAGTTTATCAGGGCTGCCAATGCCTTCAATTGTCGTAACACTGGCTTCATCCGGCACACGCTTCATCTTGGTGATGCAGGACCGGATCACCTTGCCATCCATGATCACGGAACAAGCGCCGCACTGCCCTTCGCCGCAGCCAACTTTGGTGCCTGTCAGTTTTAGCTGTTCCCGCAACACATCCGCCAGCGACGCATCCGGATCAACCAGCAGCATTTGTGACTTCCCATTGATACACAGATTCTTCTTGATCATGCGGAACCTCCCCTGTTCTGAATGGATATGAGCGCCATCCATCCAACATCAGCCGGATGGGGCTACCTCTCTGGAAATCGGAATGACTGTTGACAGCTTCATAAAAAGTCCGCATGCTGCAATGACGAAGGATTTGCGCGCCCTGCCTGCGAACATTTTACAAAACCATCACTGTTAACTGCTGAAAGAACTTTTGAGAAATGATATGAATGAAATTATTTGCACCTGGCTATACCAGAATTGACACAGCGATAAATATATAGGATAGGAAAATAGAGAAGTCAAACGAATTGAACTGGATGGGAAGATGCTCTATTTGCTGCGACATGGCGACATTGAAGCCAGTGGAGAAAAACGGTTTATCGGATGGACGGACAACCCGCTCAGTCTGCATGGCCGGGAAAAAGCGGTTCTCTGGGGACGAAGATTCCAGCACATGGAATTTTCCGGGATATGGTCCAGTCCGCTTCAGAGAGCCCGTGAAACCGCGGATATTATCACCAGCCTCCACCCGCCTCTTCCCGGAAACACTGTCCAGACAGCATGGGAACTCAGTGAAATCAACTTAGGAACCTGGGATGGCGTGGTCATGTCGCACATCCGGAGACAGCATCCGGAACTCTGGCGGAAACGCGGTGAGAATATCGCGACTTTTCGTCC
>DAIEFO010000367.1 GCA_027325475.1 Desulfobacteraceae bacterium
GGGGATGATGTCTGTTCAGAAGGAATTAAATTGATACATTCCTTCTGCCGCCAGGTGGTATTCCGGATGGCTTCATCTATCAGGGAACGAACCTTCCGCAAACCACTTTCTGCTGGAATACCGGATTTTTCTTTTGGAAATAATTGATCATGCGAAATGGCTCTGGCAAAAGGCGGGGCATCACTGCGCAGGTGGTAAGGGACAACGACCGCCGGAGACCGTTTTCCTCGGATATCCACCTGCAATGTGTCACCTTCATGCAGGGTGCTGTCCAGAAACGCAAGCCCGATGGAACGCATTGCTTTTTCTGGAGTGATCTTTGGAAATGCACCAGTATTCTCTGCTTTTTGATAGGGAACCATGGTACCGCTGGTGATATGACCGACCTGTTGACCATTTTTGAATACAGGACAGCCGGAACGCATCACGCCTTTATCGGTCAATGCCACAGGAAAGATCATCCGGGGAAGATCACGGATGCGGCTGTAATCCTGCTCCATGATACCCTTCATGGCCAAAAACTGGCGATACAAAGCGTTCTTTCCGATAAACTCACCTTTCAGATATGAAAAGCTGACGGCGATTTTACTGAGAGGCAGCGAGAAAACAGGAATTTCACCGCCGGCACTATCCAGCCCCAGCTCATGACCGTAAAGCGGAAGCCCGGCCTCGAGCCGGAGTGTGTCCCTGGCGCCCAACCCCGCCGGCACAGCGCCTTTTTCAATGAGTGCGTCCCAGATATCCGGCGCGGCACGGCTGTCCATGAATAACTCAAATCCCAAGGGTTCCCCGGTATATCCGGTTCTGGCGATCCATACCGGGACGTGACGCAGCGTTGCGGTACTTAGTCTGTTTTTAAGCGGTTCCGGCAACACTCCGGAATTCATGATCGCACATAGAATATCTCTGGAGGATGGTCCCTGAAGGCTGAGCATCGCCATACTGAACGTGTTGTCCTCCAGCCGAACGTCTGGAAACCGGAAAAGTGCGGACTGAAAATGCGCCAGGTCCTTTTCCCGATTGGATGCGTTGACCACCAGCAGATAACGATCTTCAAAAAATCGATAAAGGTAGGCATCGTCAATGGCGCCGCCCTGTTCATTGGCAATTATGGTGTACTGGCTCTCTCCGATTTCAAGCCCTGCGGCGTTGTTGGTAAGCACATGCTGTAAAAAATCAAGAGCCGACAACCCGCTGATGACAAAGCGTCCCATATGAGACACGTCAAAAAGTCCTGCATGATTGCGGGTAGCCAGATGTTCCTGGACAATTCCTGTCCGGTATTGAATCGGCATATCCCATCCGCCGAAAGGCGCCATCTGCGCACCCAGTTTTATGTGCTGATCGTGAATAACGGTGCTGAGAAGCTGTTTCATGGCAATTCTCCTTCACGGAAAAAACGATCGTACCGGTTTGTCATCTGTAATTGATGCCATTGTAAAAAATCGATTTTCAGACGGCTTCGTAAAATGTTCGCAGGCAAGGCGCGCAAATCCGCAAGGAATGAAACGTACTTGTTGTGGTGCGCTGCAATGACAAAGGATGCGGCGCAACGCAGCATGCGGACTTTTTACGAAGTCATCATAATTGCAGCGCAGAAAGGTTCCGGCTCAAGTGGACGGGATACCGGGCTGGCTGCTGAAGCAATGTATATCGCTGATCGATGGCTGACAGTGAAGACTGTATCTTCGCCCGGATTTGCGCCAGCGATGGCAGCGGATGTTTGCAC
>DAIEFO010000368.1 GCA_027325475.1 Desulfobacteraceae bacterium
CATCTGGTATCCGCTCTTGAAGCGGAATTCGGTATAAAGGCCGCATCTGAACCGGGTTTGTTCGCCAAAATGGAAAAATCGCTTCAGGGATATCTAAACCATGATCCCGTTCGTTACATCTATAATGTCCAGATTGACAAAACAAAAGAAGGCGCCAGCGTCAGAGCCGAAATCGTATTCTCAGGCAACATAACCGCTGCATCCTCAGGTTCCCTGCCGATTCCGGAGCGCTGCGCACTTCTCAGATCACGATTTTTCAAAACGCTGGACAGAAAAATCGAGCCGGTTTATGTAAAGCTTCCTGACAATCCCCTCGAAAACGTTCCATACAACAACGCGGGCAATCGCCGCGCACGGAACCGTATCGAGAAACAGGGACAGACTCCGAACGCGCCCGGTGATATTCATCAGTAATTGCCGTGCCGGATAATCTCTCCGTCCGTCAGATAGATGACTTCTTCGGCAATGTTGGTGGCATGATCGGCGATCCGCTCGATGTGGCGAGAAATCAGGAACATATTGATGTAAATACCGGAAAGCTCCGGATGCTCCTGAATGGAGCGATTCAGTTGTTCATAAGCCTGACGAACATAGGCATCCACCTCGTCGTCCATCAGACATGACTTGAACGCCATATCCGTATCGAGCTGCACCAGCGCGTCCAGACTCATCTTGAGCATGGCGCGGGCTTTTTCTCCCATGATGGCGTAATCAAAAACAAAGGCTGCACCGCTTTTGTCTTTGGAAATCGTCTTGATGCGATGGGCGATATTGACGGCTTCATCGGCGATTCTTTCAAGTTCGCTGTTGATTTTAATCACGCTGACCAAAAACCGCAGATCCACAGCGACAGGCTGATGGAGCGCCAAAACCTTGAGACATTCCTCCTCGATCTCAACCTCCATTTCATCTACTTCATGATCCATCCGGTCAATTTGCACAGCGACCTCGACGTCCCGGCGCTGAATGCTGCTGATTGCCATCCGCACTCGATCTTCCACCAGAGCGCCCAGCTCCAGAATACTCTTCTTGATTTTTTCCAGTTCTCTCTGGAGATGTTTTGCCATATATACCTCAATAATCAGCCAAAACGGCCGGTGATGTAGTCTTCCGTCTGTTTGAGTCTGGGACGGGTGAACAGGGTGTCTGTCTCATCCATTTCGATCAGTTTGCCGATGTAGAAAAAAGCGGTCATATCCGACACTCTGGCCGCCTGCTGCATGCTGTGCGTAACGATGATAATGGTGTAAAGCTGTTTGAGTTCGCCGATCAGATCCTCGATCTTTTGCGTGGCGATGGGGTCCAGCGCGGACGCCGGTTCGTCCATCAACAGCACTTCCGGCTCGACCGCCAGCGCCCGCGCGATGCAAAGCCGCTGCTGCTGCCCCCCGGACAACCCCAAAGCGGACTCATGGAGGCGGTCTTTGATTTCATCCCACAGCGCCGCTTTTTTCAGGCTCTCTTCTACACGGATTTCGATGAAGGTCTTGTCTTTCACGCCATTCACCCGAAGCCCGTACGCCACATTTTCAAAAACGGTTTTGGGAAAGGGGTTGGGTTTTTGAAAAACCATGCCCACCCGGCGACGCAGCATCACCACATCCACGGACGGATCGTTGATATTGCACTCATCCAGTATGATCTGACCTTCGACGCGACTGCCGGGAATCAGGTCGTTCATCCGGTTCAGACAGCGCAGAAATGTACTTTTGCCGCAGCCGG
>DAIEFO010000369.1 GCA_027325475.1 Desulfobacteraceae bacterium
ATCTTCAGGTGAGGGGGCAGCGTACCTATCGTCTTCTGGATGCGGCGGTGCAGTTTCACAGAGGGCTGCCATCGCCCGGAGATACCATCCGATATGAAATCCATATCGACCGGTTCGTACGCCAGACCGACACCTGGCTCTTTTTTTTCAGTTTCAGGGGATATATCGGACAGGAACTTCTCATTACCATGACAAACGGGTGTGCGGGATTCTTTACCGCTGCCGAGGTGGAAAATTCAGGGGGTATCATTCTGACTGACGCAGAACGTCAGCCGGTTTCCGGCAAGACGCCGGCGGGCTGGAAAACGCCGGTTCCGATGGTTTCCGAAGCCTACAACGAAACCCAGGTGGACGCATTGAGAAGCGGGGACCTCTCCGGATGCTTTGGCCGGCATTTCAGCGGTGTCAGATTGTCGGAGTCTCTCCGGCTTCCCGGTGGACGCATGCGTCTGATCGATCGGGTACTGAATCTGGAACCTTCCGGCGGGCGCTGGGGTCTGGGAATCATCCGCGCTCAAGCGGATATTCACCCGGATGACTGGTTTTTGACCTGTCATTTCATGGATGATCCGGTCATGCCCGGTACACTGATGTATGAATGCTGCGCCCATACCCTGCGGGTGTTTATCCTGCGCATGGGATGGGTCAGCGAGACTCCCGGTGTCTGCTATGAGCCGGTTCCGGGCGTTCAAAGCGTTTTAAAATGCCGGGGACCGGTAACTCCTCACACCCGTCATGTCGTATATGCCATCGAGATTCGGGAACTGGGCTACCTGCCGGAGCCTTATGTGATTGCAGACGCCCTGATGACGGCGGATGGGCATGATATCGTTTTGTTTCGTAATCTTTCCATGAAGATGACCGGCGTTACTCGTACGGAAATCGATTCTTTCTGGAAAAACCGGCATCCAGAAGACACGCTGAAGGCATCCGGCGATATGATGCCGGAAAAAGCCGGTTTGAAAGGTCCTGTCACGGCGGTTGTCCTCCCGTCGTGGCATGTCACCCGCCAACAGATATTATCTTTTTGCATCGGAAAACCATCGGATGCGTTCGGTGAAGCATTCCGGCCGTTTGACAACGGCCGCTTTCTGGCCAGACTTCCAGGGCCGCCGTATCTGTTTATCGATCGGGTGGTTCACGCGGAACCTCCGGCGCTGGTTCTTAAACCCGGCGGCTGGATTGTGGCGGAATACGATGTATCGCCGTCCGACTGGTATTTCAGGGCGGATGGAACCGGCGTCATGCCCTTTGCCGTGCTTCTGGAAATTGCGCTGCAACCCTGCGGGTGGTTAGCTGCATATGTGGGCTCCTCTCTGTCAAGCTCAAAAGACCTTCATTTCCGGAATCTCGGCGGAACGGGCATGATTCACAGAGACATTTTCCCCGATACCGGAACTCTCACCATGCGGTGCCGCATGACGCAGGTATCGGCGGCCGGCGATATGATCATCGAGGAGTTCGATTTTCAGGTGCTGTCGAAAAACCAGATGATCTATGACGGTCATACCACGTTCGGATTCTTTACACCGGAAGCCTTGAAGCAGCAAAAAGGGCTGCGCAGCGCCGGAAGCTGGATATCCGGCGCAGTATCCGCCAGTAATCGGGCTTTTAAGACATATCCTTTTCCAGACATGCCGCCATTTTCACCGGAGGATATCTTCGAAAACCCAGGCATTTTTTCCCCGCGTCTGA
>DAIEFO010000036.1:0-9219 GCA_027325475.1 Desulfobacteraceae bacterium
AAACAGCGTCACCATGAGTGCTGAAACCGTAATGAATCCGGATACCAGACAAACGCCGGAAATGCGTTTTTGCCGCCAGATGTAGCTGATGTCCAGCCGCAGATCCGAAAAAACCCCGTTTTCCGCAAAACGCCGTCGAATCAGCCATGCATAAAACAAAAGCATCAGATTGATGGCGTAGCTGACGATGCACATCAGGCAGTAGCTGTGAATGATCACAGCGGATATCACGCCCAGTGAGACGCTGTAAAGGCTGTACAGAAACGATGTCATCAAAACAGCCGCCCACAGCCGCTGCTTGCCGGCGTCGCGTGATCCGGCGTATCCAATCAGCGCCAGAATCCACGCATATCCCATAACGCCCCAGACCGGAACCGGAACACCCAGCAGAATAGAGTAAGGGCTCTGGGATACAGTATCGCAATTGATGGCTTTTGAAATAGCGCAAAAACTCTTGTAGCCGATATCCGTGTAAACCCGGTAATGGGATATGGACAGGTAAACGGCGTCGGCAAGACCCAGAAAGGCCAGAGTAAACGCCTGCCAGTAATAGACAGGAAAGGGGAGGGGAATGACGGGACGACCTTTGCGTTTCAGCATATCCGCTTTCATCTCCAGTACCATAATATCAATGTGTCGCCAAAAAAAAGATAGGTCAGCGCCCCGATTGCCAGAAACGGGCCGAACGGTATCTTCAGTTTCATCGAAGATCGGGTATGCAGCATGACAGCCCCCCCTGCGAGCGTTCCCGCCAGTGCTCCGACAAACAGGGTGATCAGTACCCCCTGCCAGCCGATGAAAGCGCCGATCATGGCCAGGAGCTTGATATCGCCGCCGCCCATGCCATCCCGGTGCGTCAGGTGCTTATATGTCCACGCGGTGGCCAGCAGGATACCGCCTCCCAGCAGCAGCCCCAGGATGGAGTCCTTGACGGTCATGGCTGGCAGAAAAAAACTGGCCAGAACCCCGGCAGGAATTCCTGGGAGCGAGATGACATCAGGGATGATAAACTGATCCAGATCGATGCAGGTGATGACCAGTAGCATGGCAATAAACGCCAGATAGATGACGGATGTCAGGCTCGGCCCCCATCTGAGAAAGACGCCCAGCGCAAACAGACCGGTAATCAGCTCGATGAGCGGATAGCGGATGGAGTAGGTGGCGCGGCAGTTGCGGCAGCGGCCTTTCAGGATCAGGTAACTCAATACCGGAATATTATCGTAAAACCGGATCGGCTTTCCGCAGGACAGGCATGCAGAGCCCGGTGAAATAATGGATCTGGAAGCAGGAATCCGGTAAATGCAGACGTTTAAAAAACTGCCGATACAAAGACCCAGCATGAAGGCGGCGGATTCCTGCCAGAGGGTTCCTGAGGCTGTCAGCAAATGCGATACGGTCGGCATAAATCACTCGTAAATTTTTTCATCATCCGTGTCGGCCTCCGCTGAGTCCGGTTCAGATTTCAGACAAGCGTTTTCAGTGTCATAAGGCAACGGGTTACAGCTAAACGATAATGCGCCTGAAGTCAAGCGAACACTGTCAATTTCGAAAATGCTTCTCTTGTATTTTCACGAAGTCGTCAATCTTCTTGTATTCTTTCTCCGGAATGTTATAAAATCCCCACTTACATGTGAATGATGCTCTATAATGGCATGAAAAATGACAGCCAACAAGCAGGAAATAACCGTGATGACACGAAGATACTTCTATTTGATTCTGACCATAGGGATTCTGGCGTTCAGTCAGCCCGGTTTGTGCCGGGAAGCGGCTGCGCCAGCAACATCCACGACAAAGCCAGTGATGCTGTCTGTGGATGAAATTTTAAAACACCTGGAAAAGCATTATGCGTCAACCGGCTTTTCCGCCAATTTTTTTCAGACATCCAGGGTGAAGGCCATGGATATGACAGAGACCGCATCCGGCACCATGGTGGTTAAAAGACCCGGAATGATGCGATGGACCTATGAGCAACCCGATCGCCATCTGATTATTACAGACGGCAGACAGCTCTGGATTTACCATCCATCGGACAATCAGGTGACTGTCGGCAAGGCGCCGCCGTTTTTCGGAGACGGGAAGGGCGCCAGTTTTCTTTCCAACATCCAGTTGGTCCGAAAGCAATTCGATGTCTCTCAGGAAAAAATGACGGTCAACCAGGAATATGTACTGAAACTGGTGCCAAGAGACAAGTCCTACGATCTGTCTTACGTACTCATCGTGATTTCGAGCGATACCTTCGATATTGTCGATGTGAAGACGTTCAATTCATACGGAGATGAAACCCATATCGAACTGAGCAATATCCGTATGGAACAGAATATAGACGACGCCCAGTTCAAGTTTGTTATTCCTCCAGGCACGGAAGTGGTGCGGATGGATGGGTGAGAATGAGGAAGTCATGAAAGATGCCGTCCGGAAATTATTGAAAGAAAAACACGCGATCCTGCTGGCGCACAATTATCAACCTGCCGAGATTCAGGATGCGGCTGATCTTTGCGGGGACTCTCTGGAATTAAGCATCCGGGCGTCTCGTACGGATGCGGAAATTATCGTTTTCTGCGGCGTTCACTTTATGGCGGAAACCGCTTCCATTCTATCTCCGGAAAAGCTCGTTCTGTTGCCGAGGATGGATGCCGGATGTCCGATGGCTGATACCATTACCCCCGAATCCCTGTCGGCAAAACTGGCGGAGCTGGGGCCAATGCCAGTCGTAACCTATGTCAATTCTCCGGCG
The DNA here is from genome assembly GCA_027325475.1 of Desulfobacteraceae bacterium. Taxonomy (GTDB): domain Bacteria; phylum Desulfobacterota; class Desulfobacteria; order Desulfobacterales; family Desulfatirhabdiaceae; genus RAAP-1. The sequence goes on from DAIEFO010000036.1 coordinate 2,735, forward strand.
TCGGTCAAGGCAATGTCAGCCGTCTGCTGCACGTCGGCCAATGTGCTGCAGGTGGTCAACAGCCTGGATGCTCATGAAATTCTGATGACACCCGACCGGAACCTGGCGATGTACGCGGCGCAGCACACCGATAAAACCATCCACATCTGGGAGGGATGTTGCCCGATTCATGATCGTCTGACCTCAGAGGATATAACACGCGCCAGACAGACATATCCGGATGCGCTGGTGATGGCGCATCCGGAGTGCCGGAAACATGTTGTCGATATGGCGGATGCTGTTCTCAGCACTTCCGGAATGATCCGTTATGCCAGAGATTCAAAATGTTCCGCATTTATTGTGGCGACAGAAAACGGACTGCTGCATACATTGCGTCAGATGTGCCCGGATAAAACGTTTTATCCGGCTGCAGCGCATATGATCTGTCAGGACATGAAAAAAATTTCTCTGGAAGATGTCATTCACCGCCTTGAAACACTGGATGGTCAGGTGAATGTCCCGGAATCGGTGCGCATACCGGCGCTGGCAGCGGTTCAGCGGATGGTCGCTATCCGCTGATAAAACCAAAGGGTAGGGGCGCTCTGAGTGGCGCCCCGGACGGGTTACAGCCGGTTCATGATCTCGTCGGAAATATCCGCGTTCGTATAGACTTTCTGAACATCGTCACAGTCTTCCAGCGTATCCATCAGCCGTATCATCTGTTCGGCTTCCTTGCCTTCCAGGTTGGTAGTGGACTGAGGCAGCATCGTAACCTCCGCATCGCTGAAAGAAATGCCGGCTTTTTCAAGCGCCTGCCGCACGGCCTCGAAATCTGTAGGCGCGGTAATGACTTCAAAGCCATCCTTGTCTTCACGGACGTCTTCCGCCCCGGCATCCAGAGCAACTTCCATCAATGTTTCCTCGGTAGTTACCCCAGGTGCAACACTCAAGTATCCTTTTTTGCTGAACATCCATGCAACGCAGCCATTTTCTCCCAGATTTCCGCCGCATTTGCTGAAAATGTGACGAATATCCGCAACCGCCCGGTTTTTGTTGTCTGTCAATGACTCGACAATAACGGCCGCACCTCCCGAACCGTAGCCTTCGTAAGTGCTTTCTTCATAATCAACGCCTTCCAGTTCACCCGTACCTTTTTTAACAGCCCGTTCGATATTGTCCTTGGGCATGTTCTCGCTTTTGGCTTCCAGCACCGCCGCACGCAGCCTGGGGTTGGCGTTGATATCGCCGCCTCCCATCCGGGCAGCGATGGTGATCTCCTTGATCAGTTTGGTAAAAATCTTGCCTCTTTTGGCGTCTGCAGCGCCTTTTTTATGCTTGATGGTGGACCACTTGTTATGACCTGACATGAATATCTCCTTAGCGATTTCATCGCTGTTTATTGATTCCTATGACATAAATTTCGCAACTTGCCTTTCGGCAGCTTTGAGGTTTAAAAATTTTATGGTGCAGAAACAAAGACTTTACCTGCCGGATAAACAGGTTAAAATCTTCACCTTGAAATATTTTACATATAAACGCGCCTCCCGGCAAGAGTCTGTTTTGTGCGATGGATAAGGCCATCTGGCAGAGTTCAAAGGATCTGGCGGCATCGCCGCTTTTATTGCCGGTGGTGGAGGGCGCCATATCACTCATAATTACATGGAAATTTCGGCCGATAGCCTTGGACACATCCTCCGGAAGATTCAATATGTCGGCGGCGAATACCTGAACATGCGGCGGAAGACTGATCGCCAGCGGTTTCAGATCGATGCCGATGACAGTCCCCTTGGGGCCTGTCCGTCGCGCCGCATACATCAGCCATGACCCTGGAGCGCATCCTAAATCCAGGACAGTGTCCGCGCTGTGAATCAGATTGAATTTCTGCTGAATTTCTTCGAGTTTGAACACAGAGCGGGCAGGAAAATGTTCTTTTCTGGCCTTGAGGGTATAATGATCTTCCCAGGGATTGTTTTTGGAGCGAAATTGAGGCATCAGAACAATATTTCCATGGCTTCGGTCAGAGACTGAACGCCAATCAGCTCAATTCCTGAGATTTCCGAGATGCGTTTAAAATTACTGGAAGGCATCAGACACCGGGTAAAGCCCAGTTTGCTGGCTTCAGATATCCGGGCCTCTACTTGTCCAACAGCCCTTACTTCGCCGGTAAGACCGACTTCTCCGATCACCACAGTGCTGTCATCAACGGGTTTATCCAGAAAGCTGGAAGCCACGGCGCTCACGATTCCCAGATCTACCGCAGGTTCGTCGGTGCGGACGCCTCCGGCGACGTTCATAAACAGATCATGTCCCGTCAAATGTATTCCCGCCTTTTTTTCCACGACCGCAGCCAGCAGCGCCACGCGGTTGGCATCGAGCCCCAGAATGGTTCGGCGGGGAGTCCCCAGATTGGTGCTGCTGGCCAGAGCCTGAATTTCTATCAGAATGGGCCGCGTGCCTTCCATACTGGCGGTTACCACGGAACCGGGCGCATGGGCCGGACGTTCTGAAAGGAAAATGGCCGATGGATTGCTAACTTCTTCGAGTCCCTTGTCCCGCATTTCAAACACGCCGATTTCATCGGTCGGGCCAAAGCGGTTCTTGACGCCCCGCAAAATACGGAACTGGTGCCCCCGGTCGCCTTCAAAATACAGCACCGTATCCACCATGTGCTCTAGAAGCCTGGGGCCGGCAATGGCGCCTTCTTTGGTGACATGTCCCACCAGAAACATGGGGATGCCGGTTTTTTTAGCCGCCAGCATCAGTCGAAGCGTCGCTTCCCGAACCTGACTGACACTGCCGGGCGCGGAAGGAAGATCGCTGTTGAACATGGTCTGGATGGAATCGATCACCACGACATCGGGTTTGACGGATTCCAGCAGAGAGAGAATCACATCGATATCGATTTCGGATATGACCAGAAAATGGGACGACTGCATCAAAAGCCGTTTGCCGCGCATACTGAGTTGACGAACCGATTCTTCGCCGGAGACATACAGCACGCGCCGTTTTTGAACCGCAAAGCAATGCAGCGCCTGAAGCATCAGAGTGGATTTGCCGATGCCCGGATCGCCGCCGATCAACACCAGAGAGCCTTTGACAAGTCCTCCGCCCAGCACCCTGTCAAATTCTCCGATTCCGGTCAAGATGCGTTCTTCACTGTCGCACACCACCTGATTAATGGCGACAGGAGCCGATCGGGCAGATGAAAACCGGGCGACCGTCTGGGCGGAATCCGGTTGTACCTCTTCAATCAGACTTTCCCACGCACCGCATTCCGGGCACTTGCCCAGCCATTTCGGAGACTGATAACCGCAGGATTGGCAGGAAAAAATCGTTTTGGTATTTTTTTTCACGGAAGCATAATGGCAGAAACAGAAAGCAGGCATATGAATGCCTGCTTTCACTGGGATATCGAAGTTCGGATGTCGTTATTTACCGGCAGAATCTTTAAGCGTTTTTCCTGCTTTGAAACGGACAACGTCGCAGGCTTTTATCTGAATTTTTTCACCTGTTGCGGGATTGACGCCCTGTCTGGCTTGACGATGAACTTTAGAAAACGTGCCAAAGCCAATCAGTGTCACTTTTCCATCTTTTTCTTTAAGCGCACCGGCGATGCCGTCCACAAGCGAATTCAACGCTTTAGCCGCCTGGGTTTTGGTGATAGCGGCGCCTTCTGCCATCTGTTGAATCAAATCATCTTTTTTCATCTTTTTTCCTTTTTGTTTGAGGTTGTTTCGTGGACCTTCAGCTATGTGAAGGTTCATATATCAACAGCGTTCTGAAATCAATTTATCTTTTTTGATTTTCACTCTAACTTATTGTATGAAACCCAACAACGAAAATTTTGTCGGATGTTAACCATTCAGCAGTATCAGGGGGCATCAGATCATGGTAATGTCAAAGTTTTACAAACGAATTGCAGGAATTTGCATCGTTATCGCGGTAGCCGCATCGGGATTCTGGTTCTACACCCGGTGGTATTCCTTCTCTCCGTTGCCTGAAGGTGTGCAAATCGCCGCCAGGTTGCCGGACAGTTTCACGTTCTTTGACATTGGCGCCAACACCCGGTTCAGCAGCTCTGTCCGCAAGGATCTGGACAGTCGATTGGGCTCAGATGCCATTTCTTACAGGGGGCAGATCGATCTTTCAGATGACAACCCCGATTTTTTGCAAAAATATTTTCCGGATATTTACCAGTTGAATCTTCAGTTAAATTATCCGCCGAGGGAACGGATCGAGCATAGCTGCATCAAGCTGACATACCGCTATTCGCAGAAAGTTGGCGTTCCCTTCAAATATGTGGAAATATGTTTTTCAGGATATTCCGGACGTCCCCTGTATTGCAATGTTGTGGTTTCTGATGCCGGCGCCGATGTAATCAATACACTTTATCAGAAATATGGCCAACCTGAAGAACTTCAGGTTTCAGCCGGATTTACGGGTGGCAGGTTCTGGAAAAAACATGATGATGTCCTGCTGGTCTCCGTCAAAAAAGATCATTATAACAAACCCGAATATCACATTATGATCTATTATGTAAACACTCTTCAAGAGCTTCTGGATATTGAACATGCACAAGCCCGTCAGCGTCAGGATCGTGTCAAGCAGGCGGTGAACAAGGCTTTTTGACGGCAGACGACCAAGATGATTCACCAAAGGCTGGAATAGACAGATATATCAGTCGTTTAATTTCACGTCTTCCCCGTGTCACGGTATCCAGAATAATGCCGCTTGTCAAGCTCAGAAATGCCAGCGTCATAATACCTGTGGAAAGAATGGCGGTTGGAAACCTGGGAACCAGCCCGGTCTCGATGTAGGTGATGATGACAGGATATGCCAGTGCCACAGATATCAGCGACAATATACCGAATATAATCGTGAAAAACGTCAGCGGCCGTTCTTCTTTAAACATCATCAGAATCATCAGCAGGATACGCATGCCATCCCTGTAGGTTCTCAGCTTGCTGACGGAATCTTCAGGCCGGGTTTTATAAGGGGTGGACACTTCTCCGATCGGCATTCGCAGTTCAAGCGCATGTACCGTCAATTCGGATTCGGTTTCAAAGCCTTTAGAAACCGCCGGAAACGATTTAACAAATCGTCTTGAAAATACACGGAATCCAGATAAAATATCCGTGCAGTTTCTGCCGAAGATCGCTCCGAGAAAGCCGGTCAGGAGTGTGTTGCCGAACCGGTGCCCTGCCCGGAACGCATCTTTGGTGTAGTCGCTCAGGCGCGTGCCGACCACCATATCCAGTTGTTCGGCTAACAGCTTTTGAACCATCGGAATGGCGCTGGGGGCGTGATATGTGTCATCGCCATCCACCAGCACATAAATATCCGCCTCGATATCCGCAAACATTCGCCGTACCACATTTCCCTTGCCGGGCCTCGATTCTTCCCGGACGACGGCGCCAGTGTTTCGGGCGCATGCCACCGTACGGTCTGTCGAGCAGTTGTTATACACATGGATTGTGGCCATGGGCAGCGTATTTTGAAAATCCTGTATCACCTTCGAAATGGTTTTCTCCTCATTATAACAGGGAATCAGAACGGCAATACGGTAAGAAGACAGATCACTTTCATTCATAGGTCACCTTTTTTTAAGGGGTATCCATTCGGGAAACCCTGCACAGATAGAGCGGATGGGGCTCAGTAGCCTCGATACGGGGATGAAATACCTGGCACGAATCCTGCTGTTCCTTAAGCCCGTAGGCTGTCAGCGACAGGGTGGTGACAGCCTGTTCATACGATCGGTAGAGAACATACATCGGCCCCTTGTGTCTGGCGACAATGCCCTGCATCAACCGGTCAAATCCGTTGGGATGAAGGGACGGCCCGGTAAAATAGCTCTGGATGCGGATGAAGCGGATTTTGGGAGAAAATAGTGGCACCAGATAAGATGTCGGATTTGTTCCGGTCATTAGAATCATGGTGTGGTCAGGGTCTTTGATGACCGGCAGATCAGCGCCGAAAAAATCTTTCCCCCATGGCGCGCGTCCCCAGTTGGCGGGTGTCAGTGTTATCAGGATCAGCAGAAAAATGATGCTGACCGTTATCAGTTTTGTCTTAACGCGGATAATCAGACGATCCAGAATCAGCCATATCCCCAGTGGCGCCAAAAGTTCGATCGTCAGGGCATACCTGAAAATAGCGAACAGTTTCAACCATGTCAGATAGGAAACGATACCGAACGCCAGCAACAACCGGAAACCCTGCTCCCGCATATCAGAGATGGTTTCCGTCCGGACTGAAGGACATGAAGATGATGATGCCCGGATCACATAAAACACCAGCAGCGCCAGCAGCAGCACATACAGCAAGGGAATTCGCAGATCATGAAAAGACAGTTCCGATATTTTATAGGGAGCCGCTTCAAAAAAAAACGGGGAGATCAGAAATTCCCCTGGCGTGGAGGGGGTAAACCGGGCGTCCTGGTAGTCGCCGATGGTGGCCATGGGGGAACGAAAAAAAAGATTGAAATACGGAAAGAGTGGATTGCCGAA
>DAIEFO010000036.1:9307-11870 GCA_027325475.1 Desulfobacteraceae bacterium
CGGCGGATCAGCGGCAGTTTCAGAACAAAAAAAGCCGCGCACAATCCCACGGCAAAAATGGCCGCCGGTTGTTTAAATCCAGCAGCGGCGCCGGCCAAAAATCCTGCCGATATCACAAACGCCAGTCGGGTTTTCCAGGATGATGCAAAAAAGTGCTTCATACCGGATAGAATGATTAGCAGCGATGCCAGAACGCACAAACTGAGGAGATTGTCGCTGAACATGGTTCCCAGTTCGGAAATATTCCCGGCGCCCAGCATCCCCATCAGCGACACCATGATGCAGATCAGTTCCCGCATCCATGGGTTTTTCAAGCTCTGGCCGATGTGATCAGATGGTGGTATCAACCGGTGTGATATCGCCAGCAGCAGCGGGAAGTTGAACCCCTGAATCGCACCCAGCACAAACCCCACCAGTTTAGGAGGCAACAGCGTCACCATATAATAGAACGGCACGTAAAGCAGTGGATTGTAGAAATTGGCCACCTGACTGGGCAGGACGTCAAAACCCATCCTGTGATGCAGAAATGCATAGGGATTGTAGAAATGGTAATTCCGAAGATCCCAGTTGGCGTCCTGTCCCAGACACACAGACAGTACGCCAAACAGAAGCGGAACCAGCAGCCATGACAACAGAGTAATCCGTTTTGGGGAAATTCGAGACATGACGTTATCGATTCGGTTGAGATGAAATCAGTTGAATTTGCGGGATGATAATAGAAAGTGCCGGACGCTGTCAAATCGCTTTTTTTATCAATCGTCTGAACGTATCGGTGATCTCCTGTATTTTGAATAGATAGCCCGCACCCGTCAGCATGGTCATAAACAGCAGGAAGATAATGCTGCATACCATGAGGCTCCACGCCAGACCGGGCACAGCGCCGCCATCATGGGTCAGCATCCGCCGAATGAGTTCCAGCAGCACTCCTGTGGGAACGCTGAAAAACATCATTTTTAGATAACTGCCGAAAACACTGCGGCTTCCCGGATTATGCATCCTGTGATTCCAGATGATATAGAGCAGCAGCACCTGAAGCGCTGCGGACAGCGAAATGGCCAGTGCCACGCCGATTGCTCCCATCAGCCTGACGCCTAACATATAAAAAGGGATGCTGACCAGCACGCCGATCGTGCTGTAAATGGCAGGGAACAGGGTGTTTTGCAGCGCATAATATCCCCGCACCACCACCGATTGAGCACCGAAAGCAAATGCGCCGATCATCAGATATACCAGCACTGCAGCAGTCTGTGCGGCGGCCGCAGCATCGAAGCGTCCGCGTTCGAACAGAATCCGTACGACTTCATGCCGCAATACCATAAGGAGCATGGAAAGCGGAATGATCAGCGACAGATATTGCAGCGTTCTGTTGATCAAGTGGTTCATATCTGCAATCTGATGATCTGCCGCCAGTCTTGCCAGATACGGAAAGGAAGCCGTTCCGACAGCCTGCCCCAGAATTCCGACAATTACGAACATGATACGAAGCCCGTAATTCAGGCAGGCGATGCTGCCTTCAGGCAGGTATGAACCAAAGAATTTAAGAAAGAACTCCGTTGAAAACGTCATGGTCAGGCCGATCATCAGCGGCAGGGTCAGACAGATATAGACGATAAAATCCGGATGGGTGAAGTCGATACGCAAGGTATATTTCATGCCGGCCCTAAAAGCGCCCCACGACTGAAGAATGAAATTTCCCAGAAACGCGCCGATCAGAACGCCCCATGAAAATCCTTCCATTTTCAAATATGGTCCCAGCAGCACACCGCAGGCGATAATGCATGTGTTGTATATCAGAGGGGCAATGGCCGGAATCGTAAAGATTTCCTTGGCGAACTGAACGGCGGTGAACATGCCGCCTGTAAAAAAGAAAAACTGTGCTGGCAGAATAATACGGGTCATGTGAACCGCTCTGGCGATGAGGGCTGGATCTGTGATGCCCGGTGCTACCCAGGGCATCAGTTCCGGAGCAAACCACATGGAGATTGCGATAAATACGATCATCATGCAGCCGAAGCTGTTGAAAATGATCGAAAAAACCTTCCAGCCTTCGGTTTCCCTGTTTTCGGTCAGATAACGGGAAAATATGGGGATAAAGGTTACGGATAAAAAACCGCTGGCCACGATGGTATTAAGAATTTCGGGAATTACAAATGCAATCTGATAGGCGTCAACGCCTCCCCCGGCGCCTCCGACATAGGCGATGGTCATTTCCCGGAACAGGCCGATCATACGGCTTAATAAGACCGAGACCATTAATATGAGAGACGCCGCCCCCACCTTACGATACAGCGATTGGGTCATAACCTTTAGCCTTAAAAGATACCGGTGCGAATGTAGATGCAGAAAACGGCTGTGTTCCAGAAATACCGTGCGGATGTCTATAACAGAATCCCGCCGACAACTCAAAACCAATATCCGGTATCTGCCAGTGGCAGTTCTCAAAATTGACATCAAAATGCAACTGCTTATTATTAAATCACTAAAATGTAAGTTTTCAGAAAAAATATTACGGAGGGGAAAGTATGAAATTTGATAAATTTACCCTGAAATCTCAGGAACTCAT
>DAIEFO010000370.1 GCA_027325475.1 Desulfobacteraceae bacterium
ACGGCCGGCTGGAACTGGCGCGCGATCCGGTGTTCTCTGAAGCCCTCCGCTGTATCCGGTGCGGGGCCTGTTCCAACGTCTGCCCGGTGTACGGAAAGGTCGGGGGACATGCGCTGGGACATGTCTATATCGGCGCCATTGGCTTGATCCTCACCTATTTCTATCATGGAAAGGACAATGCCCGGGCCATTGTGCACAACTGCCTGAATTGTCAGGCCTGTAAATCCGTATGCCCTGTCAACATTGATCTCCCTTATCTGATTAAAAAAGTGTATGAGAACATCCTGAAAGATGAAGGGTCAAGACCTGCCAAAAATATCCTGCTGTCTCTGGTCATGAAAAACCGGAAACTTTTTCACACGATGCTGCGGATGGCCTCCACTCTTCAAAAACCCATGGTTCAGAAAGACGCGGCCGTTTTGCGTCATCTGCCGTTTGTCTTTGGAAAAGCTCAGGATTTCAGAACCCTTCCGGCGCTTGCCGAAAAACCGTTTCGGGAACAGTGGCCGTCCCTTCGGCCGCATATATCGAATCCCGTATATCGGGTGGCGCTTTTCGGAGGATGTGTGGTGGATTTTGTGTCTCCGGAGCAGGCCGTGTCTCTGGTCAAACTGCTGACCGCCCACCATGTTCAGATGGAATATCCCATGGCGCAGAGCTGCTGCGGTCTTCCGGCCATGATGATGGCGGAGACGGAGACCGCTGTCGAGGTGGCTGTTCAGAACCTTCAGGCGCTGGATTCCCAAGCATATGATTATATTCTTGTTTTGTGCGCATCCTGCGGGTCGCATTTAAAGGAAGGGTATTCCCGTCTGCTGGCCTCAAAGCCGGAGCTTGCCGAAAAATTACGGCGGATGCAGTCCCGACTGATGGATTTCAGCTCGTTCATGGTCAATGTTCTCAAGGTAACTCCCGATGCGTTTGTTCAAAGCCATACCGAAGTTGCCTACCACTCTCCGTGCCATTTATGCCGGGGGCTGGGAGTGACCCGAGAACCCCGGGAGCTGCTCAGAACAGCCGGCCTCAACTACATTCCCTGTGCGGATGAGGATGTCTGCTGCGGTTTCGGCGGTTCCTACTCGCTGGAGTTTCCTGAAATTTCAGCGGAAATTCTTCGCCAGAAACTGGATCATGTGGATGCCACCGGCGCGCAGGTGCTGGTGACGGACTGTCCCGGATGCGTGCTTCAGCTTCGCGGGGGGATGAACAAACGGGGCGGCAGTGTTCAGGTCAGGCACATCGCAGAAGTGGAGGCGGAGAATCTGAAGCCGCTATGATTCTGTCAGGCGTGAAGAATTGACGGCTTCGTGAAAAGCCCGCATGCTGCGTTACGCTGCATCCTTCGTCGTTGAAGCTTACGACATACGCTTCACTCCTTGTTATGCGGTCTTTTTTCCATTCATCATTATTATCTAATGTTTTCAGGGTGGCGATGTTAAAATCGATGACTTCGCAAATAGTCAAAAAACCGGATTTGCACAACCAATAAATTCAATGGATTTCTGTTATAAAAACGGTTAAAACGAATTTTTTGCGAGTTCATCACTTTTGGGATATAGGATTTCAGCTACATGAAAACAGATGGAAAGTTACCCTATTTAATGGCAGGTGTGAAGGGTTTACAAATAGCTATTTCAGCAGGCTATGTGCAGGAAATTATAAGAGTTCCGCAATGGCACACAGTA
>DAIEFO010000371.1 GCA_027325475.1 Desulfobacteraceae bacterium
TCCATGTCAAGCATCTATTGGAAAACGTCTTGTAATGTCAATAGGTTCTATATAAATGGTGGATCGTAGGGAGTGATAGATTTTAGATAGACATCAGGTTCAAACATGTTCGATAGGGAATCCCATGAAATTCGGGAACGGTCACACCGCTGCAAACAGATATAAAATAAAACAAAACCAGTGGGTTGTACTTGAGTGCCGGGAAGATGCTGAAAATCCGGCTGGGCCGCTCACAGGGACAAGCCCGGCCGGACATCTGGAACAAACATGAAATTATGAGCAGCAGGAACCTTTGGTGCCGCAACTGGAGCATCCTGAGGTAAAATCAATGGCGCAATCCACCTTGAAGCCAGTGGATAAAAAATCCACCTTGATGGGGGAAGCTTTCGCCATAAACTCTTTGTCCACTACATAGGTAAACCCATCAATATTAAACACATCGTCGGTTGTTTTTGACTCATCCAGAGCCATTGCCATACTGGGGCCGCCTCATCCGCCTTCATTCAGAAAAATGCGGATAGGGACGATCTCCTTTCCCTTGAAATACTCGGCTATCTGCGCCGTAGCTGTGGGTGTAACCTCGACCATAATACCCTCCTCATAAATTTGAAATACCCTGCCGATTTCAGCAGTGTGTCTTCCATACTGCCTATCAGCATGGTGATGAAAAACCTAACCACTGGCCATGATTTTGTCAATCATGACGGCTTCGTAAAAAGTCCGGATGTTGCGTTGTGCTGCATCCCTGTATCACCATGCAGAGACTGTCTCTGGCGCGGGGTTACAGTGACGGATACGATTTTTCCGGAAGGCAGCGTCATCCCAGTTCTTCAGGAACAAATGCCGAAACATCGTCAATGGTCGCGGCCCCTGTCAGCAGCATGACCAGCCGGTCTATTCCCAGAGCGTTGCCGGACGCCGCTGGCATGTCCTTCAGAGCTTGCAGAAAATTTTCGGGCAGGGGATAAACGATTTTTTCGGTTTTCTCGCGATGCTGACGTTCCTGTTCGAAGCGGCGGCGCTGTTCCGCCGGATCGGTAAGTTCCGTAAAGGCGTTGCACAGTTCGATGCCGGCAATGTACAGCTCGAAGCGCTCCGCGATAGCAGGGTCATCCGGCTTCAGCCTGGCCAGCGCGCCGCATGAAGCCGGGTAATCGTATAAAAAAACCGGCTGTTCCATGCCAAGATTCGGTTCGATATCAAGCCCCATAATTTCATCAAAACGCCCCTGATGCAGGGCCTCCACCATAGAAAGCCGTGAATAGCGGTCAAATGCAGCGGCAACCGTCAGTTTCTCCCAGGGGGACGCCAGCGATATCGTGTGACCGTTTCGGACAATACCGCCCGGTTTTCCAATGGATTTGGACACAAAAAACAACAGCGTCTCGCATTGCGCCATCATTTCCTGATACCCATGCCCTGCCGTGTACCATTCCAGCAGCGTGAATTCCGGAAGATGCAGGCGGCCGCGCTCCTTTTTCCGAAAGCACCTGCATATCTGAAAAATACGGGGGAATCCGGCGCTCAACAGCATTTTCATGCAAAGTTCGGGCGATGTGTGAAGAAACCATGTTTCGGATTCTTGAGCGTCAATATTGGCTTCCGGCGCCGGAGCGGGGATGCGCACCGGTGTTTCGACTTCCAGATACTGGTGACTTCGGAAAAAAGTCCGTATGGCCTGAA
>DAIEFO010000372.1 GCA_027325475.1 Desulfobacteraceae bacterium
CGCTAAAAAGGTCTGTCCGAATTGTTATGCTGTCTGAAATAAGTGTATCCGTAGAGAATCGTCCGGCCTCAATGGTGGATGAAAGAACATCCCCTGCCGCAAAAAGCAGAAGACATCCATTGGAGATGGACGTCTCTTTCAGCAGCTCGAATTTTTTCAAAACCGTCAGAGGATCATCTAAAATGGGATAGGGGCGGACTCTGTTTGATATTTCTATGAATTGATTGATCTTTTCAAGTGAAATATCTTCCAGCTTATGATGGGGGGCAGGATAAAAATCCCAACTCGTTTGATAACTTTGCAAATGAAGGTCAGATATCTCGTGAATGGTCAGTTGATGGTTGGCATTGTGGATCCTTTTAAAATATTTTCCTCGGCAGCTTACCGGCTTGATCGGAAATTCTGCAATCGTAAAAATCACAATCTCTTTTTGATCAATCCATGTGGTATTGACATCGGGTATCAGCGCAGGAAATGTCGTGGATTTTATCTGATTGAGCCACTGTTGGACAGTTTCTTTGCCTGTCTGGACACCAAGAACCCGCCCTGAATCTGTGACGCCGATCATCACCTGCCCACCGTGTGTATTGGCAAATGCAGCAAGTGTTTCGATGGCTGCCTGATCGAAAGCGGACTTGAACTCAACCGTTTCTGATTCGCCGTTTGTTATGATGTCCGCAATGGCCATTTGATCTCACATCCTTAGTTTACAACGCCGCCATATTGACTGAAACCACTTTTGAGACGCCTTTTTGCTCCATCGTAATCCCGATGAGCGTGTCCGCGAACTCCATGCTGTGCTTGTTGTGCGTGATCATGACGATCTGGGAATTCTCACCGATCAGTTTCAGCAGGCCATTGAATCGGAAAACATTGGATTCGTCAAGCGGCGCATCAATTTCATCCATCAGACAAAACGCAGCGGGTTTGATCAGAAAAATAGAAAAGATAAAGGCGATACCGGATAATGTTTTTTCGCCGCCGGACAGCAGGCTGATCCGCGTCAGTTTTTTACCGGGAGGCTGAATCATGAATTCGACACCGGTTTCAAGCGGCTTTTCTGGTTCGGTCAATATCAGTTGGGCGCTGCCGCCTTCAAAGAGACGAGAAAAAACATCCTGAATTTTCTCGTTGATGGCCTGAAACGTCTCCATGAAACGCTCCTGGGTGATCCGGTTGATCTTGCGGATCAACTTGTGCAGGTCATCTTCGGCCTTCACCATGTCCTGGCGCTGGGTTTCCAGAAAATCACAGCGGGATTTCAGGGCCTCGTATTCCGCGGTGGACTCCAGATTCACATCTCCCAGCCTGGCAATTTTCATGCGATATTGCGCCAGTTCCGCCTCCATGTCTTCCAGTGACATGCTGCCGCCCGCCTCTGCGGACGCCGCGACTTCCCGCTGAATCTCCGCTATGGATTTATTGCAGATGGCTGTCAAATGTTCGCCGATATGCGCCTGTTTCTGGACAAACTGAGAGAGTTCGGGTTCCAGACGCCGTATCTGCTGCAATATTGCGTCCCGCTGATGATGAATGTCGCCAATATCATGTTCGGCCTCTTTAAGCCGGCGGTCGGCGTCGGCATAGGCGTTTTGCTCGGCGTCGAGTTCCTGCGTGATGGCGTCTATTTGCCGGCGAAGTTCATCGAGCTGCCGGACGCCGGTG
>DAIEFO010000373.1 GCA_027325475.1 Desulfobacteraceae bacterium
CTTGTACAAAGCTCTTTTGAAATACGATCAACCGCTTTGACAAGATCATCATCAAGGGTCATTTGGATGGTTCTCATATCGCACCTCGGCAATGTGGATTTCTGTAGTTATACTAATCCACACGATGGATACTGTCAAATTGACGCATTCGCCCCATGGGTGGAAAATCTCAATCGCTTGGAGCGAAGACGGCATATCTACAGCCCCGAAAGGTTCAGCGTCTGGATCGCCTGACAGTTTAAAAGCCGCGGATGACGCCGCGACATGATTCAGATGTTGAACATTGCAGGCAATTTTGATAGCTATGGTTTTCCAGATAAAGATATTGGGCGCGTTATCGGTCGGCGATGACCGATAACAGTCTATTCCCTCCCTGCCGCCTTCCCAAAATCATTATCTTAAAAGTGACTTCTGAAATAACGGCGGCATGGAGCCAACATACGAAAACAGGAGGTATCTGATATGAAAAGTACCGTGTATTTTGCAGACCTGCGGACAACGCACAAAGAAAACATGGTGAACAAGCTGGGAAGGCTCATGACAACCACAGGGCTGGCTTCCAGAATTCACAAGAGAGACCTGGTGGCCGTAAAGCTCCATTTCGGTGAAGCCGGAAACACGGCGTTCATCCGCTCGGTGTTCGTCCGAAAAGTCGTGGAAATGATCAGAGCGGAAGGCGCTTCTCCATTTCTGACTGACGCCAACACCCTGTATGCTGGAACCCGCAGCGATGCGCCGTCACATCTGCTGACAGCCCTTCATAACGGTTTCGGCTACGCCTCGGTGGAAGCGCCCATCATTATTGCCGACGGGCTCCGCGGAAAGAGTGAAACCGCAGTGGATATCCAGCAGAAAAATTTCCAGCAGGTATATATCGGCTCTGAAATCATCGAAGCCGACGCCCTGATCTCCCTGGCCCATTTCAAGGGACATGAGCTGGCTGGTTTTGGCGGCGCGATCAAAAATCTGGGAATGGGGTGCGCCTCCCGCAAGGGAAAGATGGCGCAGCATTCCAAGCTTTCTCCGGCTGTCAAACGGAAAAAATGTATCGGATGCGGAGAATGTGTGACGCACTGCTCACAGGGAGCACTGTCTCTGGTGGAAAAGAAGGCCGTGATCGATACCGCCAAGTGTATCGGATGCGGAGAATGTATTCTGATCTGCGTGCAGGAAGCCATCCAGATTCAATGGAATCAGGACATTCCGGGGTTTCTGGAAAAAATGGTGGAATACACGATGGGCGTGCTGAAAAATAAAACCGGAAAATCCCTGTTCGTCAATTTTATCACCAATGTCTCGCCGGCCTGCGATTGTTATCCTTTCAACGACGCGCCTATTGTGCGGGATATCGGCGTGGTGGCGTCTCTGGATCCGGTGGCTGTCGATCAGGCGTCCGTCGATCTGGTAAACCGCGAACCCGCCAATCCGGGCTCCTGCCTGACGACCCATACCGGCCCTGGCGAAGACAAGTTCCGCGGCGTCTATCCGGATGTCAACGGCATGTATCAGCTTGAATACGCAGAGAAAATAGGGCTTGGGACGCGGGAATACGAACTCATCACGATTTGAACCTTGACGACTTCGTAAAAAGCCCGCATGCTGCGTTGCGCCGCATCCTTCGTCATTGCAGCGTACCACAAGTACGCTTCATTCCTCA
>DAIEFO010000374.1 GCA_027325475.1 Desulfobacteraceae bacterium
CCCAGACATATGCCGAAGAAGTGCTGATCGGTCAAGGCGCCCAGTCTGAAGAGGTGTTCGCCTTGTCTCTGAGCAAACTGGAGCCTCAGACCCTTTTTATTCCGGACAGCGACGCTGAACTGGTTGAAACGGATGTGCTGATTGTCGGCGGCGGCCCTGCCGGTTTGACGGCCGGCATCTATGCCGTTCGCAGCGGTCTTAAAACCGTTGTCATTGAACGCAACGCGCTGGGCGGTCAAGTAGCGACGACACCTGTGGTCGAGAATTATCCCGGCTTTACCCAGATCGGCGGCAAAACCCTGGTGGATATTCTGGCGACCCATGCGCTTGAGTATGTACAGATTTTTCAGGGGGAAGAAGTTGTGGATGTGGTTCCTGGAAAGCCGTTTGATGTCACTACCACCCGACGCAGATTCAAGGCTAAATCCATTTTACTGGCCACCGGTGCAAAGCATAAACGCTTGAACGTCCCAGGAGAATCGCGCTTGAGCGGAAAAGGTGTCAGTTATTGCAGCACCTGCGACGGTCCTTTGTTCAAAGGCAGGAATGTCGTTATGGTCGGCGGCGGCAACAGCGCAGTGACCGAAGCACTCTACCTGCAGCACATGGGCGTGCATGTCACGCTGATGCATCGCAGGGACAGCCTGCGCGCCCAAAAATTTCTGATCGACCAACTGACGGTCAGCGGCATCCCCGTTTTATGGAACACGGAAATTACAGAAATTCTTGGTCAGGATCGGGTGGAAGCCATTGAAACCATCAACACTCAAACCCGTGAAAAAACCTCCCTGCCCGTGGATGGTGTCTTTTTTTCCATTGGATACGAGCCGGCGGTCGAGCTTGCCCAAAAAATCGGCGTTGAGCTGACTTCAGATGGCTATATCCAGAAAGACGCCAAACATCGCACCAGCATTCCAGGGGTTTATTCCGCAGGAGACGTCGAGGGCGGCTACAAACAGATTGTTACCGCAGCGGGTCAGGGCGCGGAGGCGGCTATGTCCATTTTTGAAGATGTGATCAATCCATATTGGAACAGATCATCTTGATTTTACATCATATTAACAAATAAAGGATGACAGCATTGCCATCCGAAAAGGGATCATTGAATGAAAAAACGATTGAGAAAAAAACTGAATCTGGGAGAATTTAAAGAAACCGGTTTTAACGTCACCTGGAAATTTGACGCAGCCATTGATGAGGCCGGCATCAACCAATTTTTCGATGATTTTATTGACGCTGTTGAAGAAAAAGGACTTGTTTTTGGAGGCGGGGGCAGCGGCGATGAATCCTGGGAAGGAATTGTGGCCAAAGACAGGCGATATACATGCCCGGATGCATCGGACAGGACGTTTATTACCGAGTGGTTTAAATCCAGAACCGATGTACGCGAATTTTCAGTTGACGATGAAGACATTGACTTATGGTATTCATGTGAGTGTTGCTGCTGAATAAAGTGATTTCAGGCCGAGAAAGAGTACTGAAGAGACGTCGTCGGATATTGCGCAAGCATCTTGCGACAGACGTCTCGGATATAGACTTTTCAGAAAGTCTATAGCTGTTACAGTTTTCGTTTTACCGCATCCGCAGCTTCCTGCGTTTTCTCTCCGGCTTTCTGAATATCCTGCCCGATGCCATGGACCGTGTTGCATCCGACA
>DAIEFO010000375.1 GCA_027325475.1 Desulfobacteraceae bacterium
GGTGAGCCGGCGTTTTCGGGAAACCGCCGCCGAAACCATCAGCCAGAGCATGATCGGAAACAGCCCCATTCCCCACAGCAGATTGTATAGCAGGAGCATTGCCGTTCCTTCTGCGTTATGCTGGTTTTTCATTGATCCCCTTCCGGTCAATCAAAAGCCATGTCTGTTTTCCAGACCTTCCAGACATTGCCCACCAGATCGGGCCCTGGTTTGAGCGTCATTTTGCCGGGTTTCCATCCGGACGGCGTCGCTTCCTTGCCTTTGCTGGCGCGCACCAGTTGGAATGCCTGCACCTGCCGGAGGGTCTCATTCACATTTCTTCCCACCGGCGGCGTCAGCACTTCATATCCCTGCACGGCTCCGTCCGGATCGATAATGAACCGTCCGCGCGTTTCAACGCCCGCATCTTCATCGAACACACCGAACACCTTGCCGACCCTGCCGCCGGCATCGGACAGCATGGGAAAAGGAACGCCGCCGCTGACCATTTTGGACAGTTCATTATCGTTCCACATTTTATGAACAAACACGCTGTCAATGCTCATAGAAAGGACCTCAACACCCAGCTTCTGAAATTCCGCGTATTTTTCGGCAACTGCCGAAATTTCGGTAGCTCAGACAAAGGTGAAATCTCCCGGATAAAAGCACAACAGTACCCATTTCCCCAGATATTCCGAAAGTTTTACAGATACAAACTTTCCCTGCTGATACGCAGGGGACACAAAATCTGGGGCCTTTTTACCGACGTGTATCATGGACTTGGTTTCCTTTCTGATGGATATGGTTTCCTGAACTTCAGACTCAGCGGGGTTCTCGCCAACCGGACCTCCGGTAGGGCGAGCACAGCCAACTTCCAGCTCTTCTCCCATAACGGTCTCCTTTCATGATGCGGGTTATTATGGTGAATTCTTTCCAGACACAATGGCTTCGCAGAAAGTCCGGTGTCTTTACGGCATGGCATCCGGACTTTTTGCAAGTTCACCATCGGTGTGTTATTGTGTATATAAATTTCATCGGGAAAGCAAGAATGATACCCTCGTAAAAAGTCGAATTTCGGACGGCTTCGCTTCTTTTTTATCCTGACAGGTTCCTCATCCATCGGCAGAATCTGTCAGGGCTGAAATATGCGCTGATGGGACTGTGAGAAACCAGCTATGTCGGATACTGTGATATCACCTCAGCCTGCTCATCTCCGAGGCGTCAATCTCGGCAGTTGGCTGCTGCTGGAAAAGTGGATGGTGCCGAGCCTGTTCGATGGCCTTGCGGCAACGGATGAAACCTCTTGGTGCGTAGAACTGGGCAAGGAAGCATCGCCGCGTCTGCACGCCCATTGGGAGCGATTCGTCACTCGTGATGATTTCGCGTGGCTGGCAAGTGTGGGCATCAATGCAGTGCGCATTCCGCTGGGCCACTGGATATTTGGTCCGCCATACCCGTATCACAGCAAATACGGCGAGAATCCGCATCCTTTCGTCGAAGGCGGTATTGATGTTCTGGATAAAGCGTTCCAGTGGGCGGAAGCGTTCGGCATCTGCATCCTTCTTGATCTCCACGCGGCGCCCGGCTGCCAGAACGGTTTTGACAACGGCGGCATCAAGGATGTCTGTGAATGGCACACGCGAGAGAGATCGG
>DAIEFO010000376.1 GCA_027325475.1 Desulfobacteraceae bacterium
CGTTTAGTTCGTTCAGGCTGCGGTAGGGCCGGACGGGTTCTGAAACTGCTGTGGCAGATGACTTTGGCGCTTCGGCCGCAGCAGTTTCAAAGATGTTCGTGATTTCCTTGCTGATGGTCTGGGGCGTGATGTGATGCAGCTCGTTATGCGCCTGCTGGATTTTTCGCCGGCGGTCGGTCTCGTCCATGGCGCGTTTCATGGAATCGGTGATGGTGTCGGCGTACAGAATGACCTTCCCCTGGACGTTTCTGGCGGCTCTCCCGCAGGTCTGAATCAGGGAGCGGGTAGAGCGCAGAAAGCCTTCCTTGTCCGCATCCAGGATGGCCACCAGGGAGACTTCCGGAATGTCCAGACCTTCCCGCAATAAATTGATGCCGATCAGCACATCGAAGGTTCCCAAACGGAGATCCCGGATGATGTCCATTCGCTCCAGGGTGGTGACGTCGGAATGGAGATACCGCACCCGAATCCCCAGATCCGTGTAATATTCGGTGAGATCTTCGGCCATTCGCTTGGTGAGGGTCGTGACCAGAATCCGTTCATGCGCTTCCACGCGCTTTGCGATTTCTTCCAGAAGGTCGTCCACCTGATACTGAGCGCTTTTCACCACGATTTCCGGATCCATCAGCCCGGTGGGCCTGACAATCTGTTCGACCAGCGCATCGCCGCCTTTTTCCATTTCGTAATCCGCCGGTGTCGCCGAAACATACACCACCTGATGAATCCTGGCTTCGGATTCCTCGAATTTCAGCGGACGGTTGTCCAGAGCGGACGGCAGCCGGAATCCATACTGAACCAGCGTGTTTTTGCGGGAGCGGTCGCCCTGATACATGGCGCGGAGCTGCGGTACGGAAATGTGGCTCTCATCGAAAAACACCAGGAAATCTTCCGGAAAATAGTCCAGCAGGGTAGGGGGCGGCTCGCCCGCGCTTCTGCCGGTCAGATGGCGGGAATAATTTTCGATGCCGTTGCAGTAGCCGATTTCCATCATCATCTCGACATCAAAATGGGTTCTCTCTTCAATCCGCTGCGCTTCGATGAGCTTGTTCTCGTCTCTGAAAAACGCGATCCGGGTTTTCAGCTCTTCCATGATGGATTTGACAGCCCGCTCCAGAGTGGTTTTCTGGGTCACATAATGGCTGGCGGGGAAAATGGCGGTGCGGGAAAGTTTCTTTAGAACAACGCCTCTCAGCGGATCGATTTCGTAAATGCCGTCAATCTCGTCACCGAAAAATTCCACCCGAATNGCCCTGTCTTCTTCATAGGCCGGAAAAACCTCCACCCGATCGCCGCGAACACGGAAAGCACCCCGGTGAAAATCCATGTCGTTGCGTTCATACTGGATGGCCACCAGGGATTTCAGCAGCTTGTCGCGCGGCATTTCGGCGCCGACGTCAAGCGATACCCGCATGGCCAGATAATCTTCAGGTGCGCCCAATCCGTAGATGCACGAAACGCTGGCGACCACCAGCACATCCCGCCGCGTCAGCACCGACATGGTGGCGGAATGCCGCATTTTATCAATCATTTCATTGATCGAGGAATCTTTCTGAATGTAGGTGTCACTGGTGGGAATGTAGGCTTCCGGCTGGTAATAATCGTAGTAGCTCACAAAATATTCCAC
>DAIEFO010000377.1 GCA_027325475.1 Desulfobacteraceae bacterium
GGCGCGGCCGCTGAAGCGGGCGATTCAGAAATATCTCGAAAATCCACTGTCCATGGAAATCCTGAAGGGCCGGATTCCGGACGGCTGCACGGTTCGCGCGGATACTGAAGACGATCACCTGGTGTTTACGCAGGTGTAATTAATTTGATGGCTGCGACGTAACAGACGGATTTTTGGAGTTGTTACGCCGCAGCACGAATCGATTTTTACGAAGCCGTCAGCGTTCTCCGGTTTCTGTAATCAGATGATCCACCAGCCTCAGATCGAAGAAGTCGTGAGATTGCGTACTCATTTCGATGCGGTAGCCGTCATTGTGGCGATGGGTGAATGTCTTGTGATGTATCTGCTGGTTGGCAGCGTCCTGATGAGAAAATTTCAGGCTGTCTATAAACAGATAAACAGGCACATGGTGAAGATGGCACATGCTGACGATGCTGCCGGCGCCTGCGGCGGCCACCACCTTGTTGTCCTGTGTGACGGACATTGCTCCCAGAAAGAACCGGGTAGCCTCTTCCATAAAATGCCCCTGGGAATACTCCGGAACTGTGTGAAAGGGAATGCCGGCATGAATCAGGGGGACTATCAGTTGACGGGTTTTCCGGATATCCTGCTTTAACACGATGACCCTGAACCGGCGTCCGGATGTTTTTGCATGAAGCAGGATTTTCAGCACCGTCGAACTGACGGAGTGCAGAAAAATGACATCGTTGTCTCTGACACAGGCAAGCCCGTTTTGAACCACTTCCCGCCGATGTTCCTCGATGCAGGCGATTTTGTCCGCCAATATGCGTACAGCCGCATTCTTGATGTCTGTTACATCTTTCCCGTAGTATGGCCGGATTTCGGATTCGAATTGCTCCATCAGATGAACAAGGAGAATCACCCGCGGTTCGGTGTGCGTGATGGCGCTGAACAATTCGGCGATCTGCTGACGGATACGGTCCCGCTGGCATTTGAGCAGCTTCAATGATCGGCTCAAACATTCCATCGCCGTAATAGTTGTCTGAACGCTGCCCAGGACATCTTCCTGTTCCCTGAACAGCCGGTTCAGAATATCCATGTCGCTGCGGGAAGTTTTCATAAGGACGCCCATAAGAAAATGGTCAGATAGATGGAGCAAAGGGTCAGGGATATCAGCGTGATTGCACCGCTGGCCTTGAAAAAATCGAAAAATGAAATCTCATAACCCTGTCGTTTGGCCATATCGACAGAGACAATGTTGGCGGAAGCGCCGATCATGGTGAGATTACCGCCGAAGCAGGCACCCAGAGACAGCGCCCACCAGAGGATGTGATGAGGAATCGGGGTGCTTTTTAAAATGACCTGCACGATGGGAATCATGGTGATGGTAAACGGAATGTTATCCAGAAAACCGGAAACAAGCCCTGACACCCACAGTACGGTGAGGGTGATCAGATAAGGGTTGCGCCCTATTTTCAAAAAGACATTTTCGGCAATCCAGCGGATAATTCCATGCGCTTCAAGCGTTCCCACCAGAATGAACAGTCCTGCAAAAAACAGGAGCGTTCCCCATTCCACTTCCTGCAGCATGTGCTCAATACGGACACGGGTGATCAGCAGCAGTACCATGGCG
>DAIEFO010000378.1 GCA_027325475.1 Desulfobacteraceae bacterium
TGGCAGTTGAACGAAGAATCCGGCGGCATTGGCTGGGGATGCCCGGAAGCCATGGGCGAAATTATGGCCCGTTGCGATCAGATGGCAAAGGAGTACGCCTGCATTCTGGTATCCTTTATCAACCCGGACGGCAGCTTTATCGAACACCCCATATTGCAGCAGGGGGTGTTGTGGGGACTGGGACGTCTGGCCCATGTCCGGCCGGAGCAGGTTGCGAGTGCTTCGGCTTTTCTGACGCCGTTGCTGTCTGATCCCAATCCTGTGACACGAGGATTATCCGCATGGGTTGTTGCCGCTCTTCCTGGAAGCGCAACAAATCCCTTGCTCATTCGCCTCTCTGATGATAACGAATTAATTCCCTTCTATATCAATGGATCATTTTGTTCAAGAACCATAAGCAGTCTGACGCGATAGCGCTTTTGGCCTGTTTCATCCTTTTTCAGAGGATTTACATGATGAACCGATGGTATTTATGGCTGACGATAGTGTGTCTTCTCCTTTATCCTTCCACGATTCCGGCTGCTGATGTGTCATCTTTGTCCTTGTCTGAAGCCATGAGGCTGGCGGATAAACAAAATCCCAAAATCACGGCGGCGTTTTCCGGGGTTTCCGCCGCGGACCACCGCATCACGCAAGCCAGATCCGGATTTCTGCCGCAGGTGAACTTTACCGAAACGTATGGTCACACCACAAACCCCATGTGGGCGTTTGGAACCCGCCTCAATCAGAAAATCATCACCCAGCAGGATTTTAATCCCGACAGGCTGAATCATCCGGACGCCATCGACAATTTCAATTCCGCGGTTTCGGTGGAATGGCCGGTTTATCATGGCGGACAGATACAGATTGGTCTGGATCAGGCCAAATGGAACAAAGAGGCGCAGGAACTCTTTCTTGCCCGCACACGGCAGGGGGTTATCGCACAGACGGCAACCACATATACAGACCTGCTCATGGCGCAGCAGCAGAGAGATGTCATTCAAAAATCTCTTGAAACCGCTCAAAAACATCTGGTCATGATTCAATCCCGCTACCAGAACGGATTGACAGTAAAGAGCGATCTGCTTCGCACCGAAGTTCACATCGCCGATCTGGAGCAGCACCGCATCGAAGCCGACAGCCATATCGCCATGGCCATGGCCGGCCTGAATGCGGTCATGGGAGCTCCGGGTGACAGCCGCTGGCAGTTAACGACCGCTCTTGAAAAGGGGGAGCCTCTCGTGGGTTCCGTTGAAGACTGGATCGGAACCGCAGAATCCAACCGGCCGGACATGCGCAACATGGTGATTCAGGAGCAGATAGCCGAAGCCGATGTCCGAAAAACCAGAGCCGCTCATCTTCCCCAGGTCAACCTGATGGGAACCTATGAATTGAATTCGCAGGATTTCAGAAATTCGGGTGATAACTACACCATCGGCGCCGTCATGCGGATCAACCTTTACAGCGGCAACCGCCTCAGCGCCAAAACCGCGGAATCCGAAGCCATGCTCAGCCAGGTACAGGCCATGCGCAGTGAACTGACTTCCGGCATTGACGTTCAGACACGGCAGGCATTTCTGGAAGCGCAAAGCGCCTGGAACCGGTTCCGGGTG
>DAIEFO010000379.1 GCA_027325475.1 Desulfobacteraceae bacterium
TTCGGCGGCATCAATGTTTTTACGGAGCTTGTCGGCTGATTTCCAAAGTTGCTTTTCGATAGGTTCTTCTTTGATGACTTTCTCTTTGGCTTTGGCCATTCTGGTCTCCAGTTAGTGTTTTCGGCGCTGGCTCAGTTTAATGGGATTGGATCATCTAATTTATCCAGAGGGTTAAACTGGAGTGGAAAGATCAGACGAAAACGCCGGATATCACTCCCGGATTCGCTTCCGGAGTTCCCGGATCAGGGCGGAACAGAACTGGCTGGCATCTGCAACTATAGCGACATCGGCCATTTTCATGATGGCGGCGTGCGGGTTTTTGTTGACGGCGATGATCAGGTCCGCGTCGTGGATGGCGGCGGTGTGCTGAATCGCTCCGCTGACACCGAAGGAAAACAGAACCTGCGGGTGAACGTGCTTTCCGGCCTGACCGACAAGGCTATCATGTTCCGCCCATCGGGAATAGACCACCGGACGCGTCGCCCCAACTTCCGCTCCCATCAGTCTTGCCATCTCGAAAAGCTTTTTGAATTTGGTCCGGCTGCCCATGCCTCTGCCGCCGCAGATGACGATCCGGGCGTCCTCGATACGCTGCTCGCGCGGCGGTTTGCGTTCGGAATGCACCAGCCTGACCCGGTCACAGGGAATATCTTCCGGAAAGGGGATGGCGATGACCTGCCCGGTCGCCTGATCGTCGTGGGGACGTTCGGGGAATGTTCCGGGTCTGACGGTCGCCATCTGCGGGCGCGCTTCCGGCGTGATGATGCGGGCAATCAGATTGCCGCCGAAAGATGGAGCGGTTTGCACCAGCAGGCCGGTTTCATTGATGTCAAGCCCGACGCAGTCCGCTGTCAGACCGGTTTTAAGACGCTTTGCCGCTCGCGGGGCGAATTCGCGTCCGAAATCCGTGGCGCCGATCAGAAATATTTCCGGTTCATACCGCATGACAAGTCGCGCCGTCAACGTCGTGAAGGTCTCGACAGCGTAGGTTTTAAGCCGCGGGTGATCGCAGACATACACCGTCTGCGCGCCATGCGCGATGTATTCACGGATGTATTCATCCACATGATTTCCGAAAATGACAGCGCAGACGGCAGCGCCGATTCGGGGCGCCAGTTCTCTGGCGCGGGCCAGCAGTTGCAGCGTCACCCGGTTCTGAAAATAATTCCGGTAATCTCCGAATACCCAAATGCTGCGATTGTCGTTATTCATCGTCACTTTCGTCATGGAAGTCATCGTGTTCATGGGTTTTGAGGTCTTTGGCCATAGCGCCGCTCAGTCTGTCACCGAACCGCTCAAACAGCGTCTGCGCCATCTTGGGTGCCGCGCCTTTGAGGATGACATTCGTTTTACCGGCTGTCGGGGTATAAACATCCAGTATTCGGGTGGGAGAAGCTTTCATGCCGGATGTTCCGGGTTCAAGGCCGATGGCGTCCGCATCGAGGACCGCGATGTCTACTGCGCCGGGCCGACCTACCCCGTGGACCCGGAGCGCCGGCTCCTCAACAACGGGCTGCTGTAGCGCGGGCCGCCTACGGCAGCCCGGGCGGCTTGATCTGTGGCATGCCGCAGCTCCCGATGGC
>DAIEFO010000037.1 GCA_027325475.1 Desulfobacteraceae bacterium
ATGGCCATGCTGCTTGGCGTGAATGTCAACCGGGTGATTTCCATTACGTTTGTGATCGGTTCCGCACTGGCAGCAATAGGTGGCGTGCTGATTGCATCGCATATCGGCCAGATCAATTTCTTTATAGGGTTCATTGCCGGAATCAAGGCTTTTACGGCCGCCGTGCTGGGTGGCATCGGCAGCATTCCCGGTGCGGTTCTCGGAAGTTTTGTCCTGGGATTGACAGAAAGTTTTGCCACCGGATATGTGTCCAGCGATTATGAAGATGTGTTTGCGTTTGCGCTTCTGGTGCTGATTCTGATATTCAGACCCGGCGGGCTTCTGGGAAAATCCACCACACAAAAGGTATAGCATTTGAAACCCGCTGTGTTTTCCTCTGGCAGTCGAGAGCGCCCTCAACGCATTAAGCGGCATATGAAAGCATATGATGACTTTTACTGAAATCAAAAAATCATTCCTGACGTCACTGTGGTTCATGTTTCTGACATTTCCGATCATGGTGATTCGGGTCAATACCATCGAAAAGCAGGTGATCTGGCGATGGGAGAATATGTGGTATGTGGGTATCGGCAGTTTTTTGCTGTCTTTTGCCTGGCGTTATTTTCTCCGACGCAAGGAAAGAGGAGGCAATCAGGCCAATGAACACATCGCAAATATGTCGTCCTCAATACAGCGCATATTTTCCCGCCGTCGTTATAAAATTCCCGCCATGGTCGCCGCCGCCATGGCAGTTGTCGTTTTTCCCTTCGTCATGAATTCCTATCAAACCAACATCATGATTACGGCGCTCATGTATGTCATGCTCGGACTTGGCCTGAATATCGTCGTGGGGCTTGCAGGGCTTCTAGACCTGGGATATGTAGCTTTTTATGCGGTAGGCGCCTACACATATGGGTTACTGAACCACCATTTTGGAATCGGTTTCTGGACGGTTCTGCCGTTGGGCGGCGCTTTGGGTGCACTGTTCGGCGTATTGTTAGGTTTTCCGGTACTGCGTCTTCGAGGAGATTATCTGGCTATCGTTACATTGGGATTTGGTGAAATTATCCGGCTGATTCTTGAAAACTGGAACGAATTTTCATATGGCCCCAGCGGTATCGCTCATATATCCAAGCCCTCCCTGTTCGGAATCAAACTGTCGTTTTCCGGTGAAATCAACTATATGTATTTTTTGATGATAGGCATGGTCTGTTTCACCATTTTCGTCGTCAACCGCCTTCAGAACTCCCGAATTGGCCGGGCCTGGATCGCCTTAAGGGAAGATGAAATCGCATGCCAGGCCATGGGAATTGATAAAACCCGGACGAAATTGACGGCATTTGCACTGGGCGCTACATGGGCAGGCATGGCAGGAGTTATTTTCGCCGCCAAAACCACGTTTATCAATCCCGCCAGTTTTACCTTTATGGAATCCGCCATGATATTATCCATCGTTGTTCTGGGGGGGATGGGGTCTATTCCGGGAGTTATCATCGCTGCGCTGTTTCTGATTTTACTTCCTGAATATCTCAGAGCGTTTTCCGATTACAGGATGCTGCTGTTCGGAGCCATTATGGTGATCATGATGGTCTTTCGTCCGCAGGGAATTATCGCTACTGTCCGCCGGAACTATAACTTTAAAAGGGCGGAAAACTGAATGGCGGATCCCATACTGAATGTACAAAATCTGACTATGGATTTCGGCGGCCTCAGGGCGCTGGATCATGTGAACATCGATATTCAGCAAAACGAAATCATTGCATTAATCGGTCCTAACGGCGCCGGAAAGACCACTTTTTTTAATTGCATCACCGGTATTTATACACCTACGGACGGCGATATCCTTGTCACCGCACCGCCACGTTCCGGTGCTGCCTCTAAAACCGAGCGTATCAACGGCCTCAAACCCAATCAGGTGACAGAAAAAGGAATGGCCCGTACTTTTCAGAACATCCGTCTGTTTCCTAATATGACGGTATTAGAAAATGTCATGATCGGCAGGCATTGCCGCACCCATTCGGGTATTCTCGGCGCCGTGTTTCGCAACCGGGGCATGGTGAAAGAAGAGCAGGCCGTCGTGGATACCAGCTATCAAATTCTTGAAAAAATAGGGCTTTCCAGATTTGTCAATGATCTGGCCAAAAATCTGCCATACGGCGCCCAGCGACGGCTTGAAATCGCCAGAGCCTTGGCGACAGAGCCGTTTTTACTGCTTCTGGATGAGCCCGCCGCTGGAATGAATCCCCACGAAACACGTGAACTGGATGAACTGATTACCCGGATACGCAACGAAGAAAAGGTTTCGATTCTGTTGATCGAGCACGACATGAAGCTGGTAATGAGCCTGTCGGATCGTATCTTTGTCATGGATTACGGGAAGAAGATCGCTCACGGTACTCCGGAAGAGATACGGAACAATCCGATGGTGATCAAAGCATATCTGGGGGAAGAATGCGATGTTGAAGGTTAATGGCCTCTCAACCTATTACGGAAATATCCAGGAGCTGAAAAATATCAGCATGGAAGTCGCCGAAGGCGAAATCATTACCCTGATCGGCGCCAATGGGGCAGGAAAGACCACAACACTCATGTCGATATCCGGCATTGTTCCCCCACGGCAAGGTGAAATTTTTTTTCTGAATAAACCCATTCATACCATGAGCCCCGATAAAATTGTATCACAGGGAATCAGCCAGGTCCCGGAAGGCCGGCGTATTTTTCCCTATCTCACTGTCGCGGAAAATCTGGATATGGGCGCATATCTGCGTTCCGACACAGAGAACATCAAAAAAGACATGGCTTACATATGGGATTTATTTCCGATTCTTTCCCAAAGACGGCATCAGGCAGGCGGCACGTTGAGCGGCGGCGAGCAGCAGATGCTGGCCATATCCAGGGCGCTTATGGCTAGGCCCAGGTTATTGCTGCTTGATGAACCCTCGTTGGGGCTTGCTCCGTTAATTGTCAAACAGATATTTGAGATCATTAAAAAAATAAATGCCGAAAATAATACCACCATTTTTCTGGTTGAGCAAAATGCCAATATGGCACTGAAAATCGCCCACAGGGGCTATGTCATGGAAAACGGCGTTATCACCATGTCAGATTCTTCCCGCAATCTGCTGTGCAATGAGGCGGTGAAAAAAGCGTATCTGGGGCTCTGATGGAAAATTCACCTGTGGACAACACCCCTGAAATAGATGCGGCGTATCAGCGGACGCAGTGGCTTCGTCGAGAACTTCACCGCCACAATCACCTGTATCATGTTCTAGACAATCCCGAAATTTCAGATGCTGAATATGACCGGATGATGCAGGAACTCCTGTCCCTTGAAAATACATATCCGCAATTTCAGAGCGTGGACTCTCCCACAGCCCGGGTGGGGGCACCCGTGCTGAATGCCTTTGAATCCACGCAGCATTCCCTTCCGATGCTCAGTCTCGACAATGCGTTTTCTGAGCAGGATGTTATCGAATTTGACTCGCGAGTCAAAAAATACCTTCAGGTACAGGAAGATATCACATATACGGCAGAACCCAAACTGGATGGTCTCGCTGTTGAACTGGTATATGAAAATGGTAAACTGACGATGGCCTCCACTCGTGGCGATGGTCTGACCGGGGAGGTGATCACCGCCAACATCCGGACAATCCGATCGATTCCCCTCCTGCTTCATGCAGACCCAGCGCCGGAACGGTTGGAGGTTCGCGGTGAGGTCTTTATCGAAAAAAAAGGCTTTCAGAAACTCAACCACATACGGATGATGGAAAATCAGCCGCTTTTTGCAAATCCTCGCAATGCCGCTGCCGGTTCCCTGCGCCAGCTCGATGCGTCAGTCACAGCCTCTCGTCCATTGGTCATAAATATTTATGGTGTCGGATACCTGTCTGAATTTATTTCTCATTCACATTGGGATATGCTTTGCCGGCTGAAATCCATGGGATTTAAAATCAATCCCCTGATTCGGCCCCGCCTCAAGCTCCATCAGGTGCTGGATTTTTACAAAGAACTGGGGGAGAACCGGTCCCAGCTCCCCTACGAAATCGATGGAATGGTCATCAAGGTGGACGATTTGCGGCTCCAAGAATCGCTGGGAATCAAATCTCGAAGTCCTCGCTGGGCGATTGCCTGGAAGTTTCCGGCCATTCAAGCCACGACTCGCATCATGTCCATCGATGTTCAGGTGGGGCGTACCGGCGTTCTGACGCCTGTCGCCATCCTGGAGCCGGTCTCTGTCGGAGGCGTAATGGTCAGCAGGGCTACGCTTCACAATGAAGAGGAGATTGAGCGCAAAGATATCCGCATCGGTGATACGGTTTTTGTGGAAAGGGCGGGAGATGTCATCCCGAAGATTGTCAAGGTTGTAACTGAAAAACGCGCTGGAAATGAGATACCATTTCAAATGCCCACAACATGCCCTGCCTGTGGTTCGCGGGTCAACCGCCTAAAGCTGGAAGCCTCCGATGCCTCCGAAGTTGCGGTCAGATGCGTCAATACCCGATGTCCTGCACAGCTCAAGGAAAATATCCGGCATTTTGCATCCAAAAACGCATTTGATATCGACGGGCTCGGAAGCAGGCTGGCGGATCAACTGGTCGAATCAGGGCTTTTAAAATCATATGCGGATATTTTTCAGCTTTCCGTAGAACAACTGGAACAACTGGATCGGATGGGCAGGAAATCTGCAATGAATCTGGCAGCCGCCATTTCAAAGAGTCGCCAAATATCATTGAACCGCTTCCTGTATGGGCTTGGAATTCGTCATGTGGGTGAAAACACTGCGGATATTCTCGCCAGAAAATGGGGAAACCTGGATACACTCATGAATCAGCCCTTGGAGGCGTTTGCAGGCACACCGGGAATCGGTCCTGTCATTGCAGAAAGCATTTACAGTTTTTTCCAGAATTCGGAAAATCAAGATGTTGTCCAGCGGATGCTTGAAAACGGCGTACAGATTCTATCCATGCCTCCTTCTGAAACCGAAACCGGAAATATATTCAACGGAAAATCTCTGGTACTTACCGGAACCTTGCCCCATTTTACCCGTACTCAGGCCAAAGCGTTGATCGAATCCGCCGGCGGAAAGGTTTCCGGATCGATCAGCCGAAATACGGCATATCTGGTTGCTGGGGATGATCCAGGTTCAAAACTGGAAGCGGCCCGTAAACTTGGAATTGATATCATTGATGAATCCAGACTGCTGGCGTTGATTGGAGCTTCTGCTCCTGACGACAGCAACGCTCTGCAATAAGGATTTTTTATGATGACACAACAGGTCAGAGCCAGAGTCGTTATCCGAGGAAAGGTTCAGGGAGTGTTTTTCAGGGCGGAAACACAGCATGAAGCGCTGCGCTGCGGGGTTTATGGATGGGTTAAAAATCGCAGGGACGGAACGGTTGAAGCCGTATTCGAAGGCGATGAAACTGCCGTCAACACCATCCTCACATGGTGCTGGAAAGGCTCGCCACATTCAAGCGTGGAACAGGTGGATATCCAGTGGGAACCCCCGGCTGGAGAATTCAGACGCTTTGATATTCGATATTGAGTTGGCAAACGTTTTCATTTGCTGCGGGCGCGCGCTGAGGGGGTGCAAGAAATGTTTACGGAAGACCCGCAGCAAATGTTACAGTGTCATACGCCTTCTTTAAGCTTTTTTCCGGGGCGGAATTTAATAATACTGCTGGCCTTGATCTTGATAGCCTCTCCGGTACGGGGGTTTCTGCCTTTTCTGGCTTTACGTTTGGTTTTCAAAAATGTTCCGAATCCTACCAGCGTCACTTTTCCATCTTTTTTCTTGAGTGCTTTGCCAATACCATCCATGAAGGAATTCAATGCGGCTGTTGCCGCTACTTTGGTAATACCGGCATCCTGAACCATTTTATCCACCAATTCTGTCTTTGTCATCACATGCCCCTTTGTTCATAATGTTATGTGTACCTAAACTCCTAACCCCGACATTTCTGAAAAAATACAGAACACTGCATGAGATGTCAACAGTAAATCAACATTTATCAAGAGGTTGTGCTGTCCCCCTGTCTTCAGATCCGTCGATTTCGCAAAAAGTCCGCATGCGCTCCTTGCCTGCGAACATTTTACGAAGCCGTCGAAAAATCGACTTTTTATGAAGCCGTCGGTTTTTCAGTCTCAAATTTTTTTATTCGACAAAACTGTCATTTGGTTTTGACAACATCGCCTATCTGGAATTTTTCTCCGGAAACAGCGACGGCTTTCGATTGATCTGCAGTCACATCTGTAATTCTGATGCTGCCGATATTCTTCCCCGGAAGCTGAAAAGTCTGCCGTTCTGCGCCCTGAATGGTTTGCCCCTGCCCAAAAACTTGAAGCACCCTGCCGGTTTTGAGCCCGGAATTGCTTCCAGCCGAAATGGTGATGGAATCTTCAGAAATGCCGGTGATATATCCCTTCCAGGGTTGCCTGATCACCGTATTACATACTGCGTCCGCCAGATTCTGAAGAATTTCCGACACCGCTTTTTCGATTTCAGGAACAGAGCTGATATCTCCCTTGCGAATTGCTTCCGCCTGCTCATCGCTCAAACGGAATTCACGGGTATAAGTCTCATCCAGAGATTTTGCGCCGGTTTCAACATCATAAATTTCTGTAGATGCGCTGACCCAGGCTATTTCACGTTTTTTCCGAAACCAAAAATATCCCCTGTCCTGAAGGTTGATGGCAATGGGATAAAAGCGGCTGCAGACAATAGCGGACAATCCCAATTCTTTTCCGATTTTAATCAATGCCGGCGTGTCGGTGATGCCGGTTATTTTTTTGGGCAGATGCTGCAGCATATCGGGAAATCCAGGATCGCCGCGCTGTACCATATGAAGTTCGGGACAGGCTGCCGCCAAAACCTCCGGATAGCGTTTGTCTATCGAGGCCCCCATATCCTGCTTTGCCGTTATCACCTGGTTATCCAGCGGAATCACACCAATCCATTTTATCAGATCGGTATCCGGCGCTTTGAAATCGCGGATCATTTTGTCTGTGGATTGGGTCAAACTCCTGTAGGTGCTGCATCCGTACAAACACCCGATTAAACTCCACAAACCGATCGCAAACACGGCAAGTCGCCGCATTCGGTAAAGTGATTGTTGAATCGTTATCATATGTCTCTCTCATAAACGGCTGTCACACGCGTTGTGATGCCGCCTCTGGCTGTAAAATCTCCGGCAACGGACATCTGTTTGGGTTTTAATACCTGCACCAGATCATCGAGTATCCGGTTGACGATATGTTCATAGAAAATACCGACATTCCGATACTGGAGCAGATAATACTTCAATGACTTCAGTTCGATAATTTTAATGTCCGGATGATAGGTGATGGTAATACAACCGATATCCGGCAGACCAGTCATAGGGCATAGCGACGTATATTCCGGCTGGGCTATGGTGATCTCGATATCACGACGATTGCAATACTGGTAATCGATTGGCTCCAGGACATCCGTCGTGATGGTATCTGGAGACGCCGGCGTATATGCAGGCTTCATGTTTGAAAATTTGGACATAGAGATAGTCTCCTTGAATTTCTTTTGGAAGGGTTCTGGACATCACATACCGACGTTAATGTAAAGCCATCAGATTTTTTAAACAACCACAATCTCATGATTTTATACGCATATCAAATATCAAAATCAATATTAATATTCAGGCTGTCTCTTATCGCGTAAAATCAGAACTGCGACAACCAGATATTTTTAGAAGTTTTTTTTTACGGATGAATTAATTATGTTGACATCCCCGAACAAAGCATTTACTATGGCTTAAATCAGTAAAGATATTGCAAAGCACTGCATATCGGTTCGAGCACAAGGATTGTTCCATGTTGTCACAGTGACGACCTGAAGTCTGGGACCTTGATGATATTTTATGAAAGGAGGAAAGCACTATGGCAAATGGAATAGTTAAGTGGTTCAATGACAGCAAAGGTTTTGGTTTTATTGAACAAGAAAATGGTAAGGATGTGTTTGTTCATCATTCCGCCATCAACGCAACCGGTTTCAAATCACTTTCTGAAGGCGACCGCGTTACATTTGATGTGGTTCAAGGTCCCAAAGGGCCTGCAGCCGCCAATGTAACTCGTCAGTAAACATCCGTTAGGCGTTTTTACGCTTATCATTAAAGGCATTCATATTTTTTATGAATGCCTTTTTTTATTGGATCGCATCTCCCTCATGATGTCCAGAATCTATATGTCGGCACGTGGCGGCATCCCTTCGTTATTGCGGCGCATACGGAAAATAGCCATTACATCTCAGTGATGGCCGCAATGGGGAATCACGGAATCATGTCAAAAACATTGCAGTAACCCTCAGCCTGCCTTATATCAGAAACAATCTTCCATGCAATCTGATGATCCGAAAGTTGCGGGCACGCTTCGACCGCGATATGGGTGCTGCATAATTGTTCGGATAGATAACGGATATTTTCATTTTTCAACCCCCTCATGACAGAAACACGCCGAGGATGAACCCCAAGCCATATCCGATCGCCACATTCATGGTGACGTTTCAGTATTTCCAGAGTGTTGTCACGATATATTTCCGCCATCACCAGGTGCCCGAACGCCGGATGCAGCGGTCCTGCGAGGACCATCGCGGTACTGCCCATATCTGTTGAAACCTGAAGCCCCATCCGAATGACAGGTATTCGGGCTTCATGAAAGATCAGGTAAAGCTGTTTAACAAGGGTAACACTTTCCAAAAGCGGCATCGGTGTGTACCTGCCAGCACGGTACCATCGCGCCAAAAGGCTGTGGTCAAGAACCACTGCCGGATAAATGCGGACAAAATCCGGATGCAGATCGGCAATACGAAGGCCTGAAGAAATATCGACGCTGGCGTCACTTCCAGGAAGTCCTGTCATCATCTGTATCCCGACGGTATAGCCGCTGTCCCGCAGCAGGTGGACCGCCTGAACTGTATCCAGGGCCGTATGCCCCCTCTGGCACAATTCGAGAACCATATCGTTCATGGATTGCGCGCCTATCTCTATAGTGGTTACAGGAAATCCTGCAAGCAGTTCAAGATGCGAGGGTGTGATGGTGTCTGGCCGGGTGGAAAACCGGATGCTGTCCACGCTGCCGTCCAGGACAAACTGCCGGGCGATCGTCAAAAGACGGATAATTTCCGGAATCTCTATTCCCAAAAAATTGCCGCCGAAAAAAGCAATCTGAACAGAGCTGCGGCCCGGTGTCCGATACTTCAGCCAGGCGTGGACAAACGATATAATTTCCGAATCAAATGGCAGAGAATCTGTTGCGTGTGTAATAATTTTCTGATTGCAGAATACACACTGATGCGGACAGCCGGCGTGAGGCAGAAACACAGGGATGATGAACGGGCGAGAGGGGGGACTACTCGACAGCGTGCTGTATGAAGATATCGTATGCCTTTCTGGCCGCGTCCTGTTCTGCATTTTTTTTGCTTTTTCCAAAACCCTGGGCATGAATGTCGCCGCACGTTAACTGAATAATAAACGCTTTATCGTGGTCGGGCCCTGTTTCACCCATAACGACATACTGCGGCATGGGGTAGCGGGTACTCTGAATGAGTTCCTGAAATTTGCTTTTATAATCCTGGATATCTGCGGATGGTGAATTTACATCAATCAGCGGCATCATGTAGCGTGAGACAAGCTGAAATACGCCGGCATATCCTCCGTCCAGATAAACAGCCGCCATCAGGGCTTCGAAGGTATTGGCCAGAATAGACGGTTTGGCGCGCCCATGCGTCAAGCTTTCTCCCTTACCCAGTTGAATATAGGCTCCAAGATCGATCAACCTGGCGATGTTGGACAATTGCAGCTCATTCACCAGATACGCTCTCATGCGGGATAAATGCCCTTCGTTAAAATCCGGGTAATGCATCATCAGCAAATGTCCGGTGATCAGATTCACGACAGCATCTCCTAAGAATTCGAGACGTTCGTTATCTGCCAGCCCTTTTCCCGGATGCTCATTGACAAAAGAGCTGTGACGCAGAGATCCTTCCAGCAGCGTTTTATCATTAAACGTATAATTCAGTCTTTTTTCAAGATCGGACAGTGCAGGAAGCGACATAATTCCACTCAGCACACCTCGTGATGGCGTTCGACAAGGCGTTCATATACGGTATATGGAACTTTGAAATCACCCTTGCCGGATCCCATCTGAATTCCCGGTTTGACAGCGCCGTGAAAATCCGTTCCACCGGTGATAATGAGATCGTGCTTCTGCGCCAGCGAAGAAC
The DNA here is from genome assembly GCA_027325475.1 of Desulfobacteraceae bacterium. Classification (GTDB taxonomy): domain Bacteria; phylum Desulfobacterota; class Desulfobacteria; order Desulfobacterales; family Desulfatirhabdiaceae; genus RAAP-1. The sequence goes on from DAIEFO010000037.1 coordinate 10,232, forward strand.
AATATGCCGTGTATTCGGGAGAATGTTCCGGATAATATGCCTCGATGCCTTGAAGCCCCATCTCCTTCAGTGTCACAATCAGCGATTCCAGTCTGTCATTGTCAGGTATCTTCAGCAGAATTGGATGCGCCAGAACCGCCAGTCCACCAGCCTTTGAAATAATTTGAATAGCCTGATCACAAGCCAGACGATATTTTTCGACATACGCCGGTTTTTGAAACCCCAGATACAGATCAAAGGCTTCATTGATGGATTTCACCAGACCTTTTTGAAGCATCAAACGGGCGATATGAGGTCTGCCTATCTGGGCACCGCCGGATATTCGGGACACTTCCTCTATGGAAACATCAATTCCCAAAGCATTCAGGCGATCGATGATGTGGGGATTGCGATTTTTTCGGGCAGACTGAAGGGTTTCCAGAGAAGCGTTTAATGTGGGGTCGTCCAACCGGATACCATATCCGAGAATATGCAGGCTTCCGGATATCCCCGATGAAAATGGCGCTGTGACACTGACTTCAATGCCCGTCAGGAGGCGTAGCGGTGTTGTCGTTACGGCGCCACATATTTCTCGGGAGCCTTTCAGAGTGTCATGATCTGTAATGGCAATGGCCGCAAGATGTGACTTCAGAGCCAGTCGAAGAATTTCATTCGGCGAAAGCGTGCCATCTGAAGCCGTTGAATGGATATGCAGGTCAATGCCCGACGTGTTACAGTCCAAGAGCCTTTTCCAGTGTTTCCTCTTTCATTTTACAATCAATACAATGTGTTGTAACCGGCCTTGCCTTCAGTCGCTCAAATGATATTTCTTCACCGCAAGACTCACAGATACCAAACGTGCCATTTTCAATTCTTGCTAATGCTTTCTTAACCTTGACAATAAGCTTGCTTTCCCGATCCCGAATCCGTAGCATAAAATTTCGGTCAGATTCCAGAGAAGCCCGATCTGTGGGGTCCGGAAAATTCTCTTTGGGATCGGTCATTCCAGTTACAGTTTCATCAGCCTGACTGAGTAATTCTTCCAGCAGGAAGTTTAACTGTTCTTTAAAGAAATCAATTTCTTTTTTTTTCATAATCGGGCCTGTTGGTTTTGTCGTTGAACTGCATAACGCAAAATAAGAGAAAATCTTCTGTTTTTGTAATCGCAAAAAATACCAAAAATGAAATTTATTGTAAAGGAGAAAAATTGGGTATGGAAGGGCACCATCTCATTCTTGGAGAACTGCAGGATATAATTACCGGTGAAACACTGCCGGATACCCTCGATGAACGATACCGTCAGAAGCTGATGAGAATCTTACTGGAAAATAAAGGATATGTGCGTTCCGATATTCAGTGCAGAAACAAGCTGAACGTGCAGGCAGGCGATAACGGTGCTGTCGTGAACGTAGATATGGCTGTCCGCATCAACGATAAAATCTGCATGATCATAAAATTCGCTCCAGGATCTCTGATTACCCGGCGCCGGCCTGCCATTGCCACTTCCAGATTGCTGACATCGTATCAGATTCCGGTGGTGGTCGTAACCAACGGCGAAGATGCCGATATTCTTGACGGAAATACTGGGGATATCCTGAATGAGGGATTAAATGCCATTCCTTCCAAATCC
>DAIEFO010000380.1 GCA_027325475.1 Desulfobacteraceae bacterium
CCTCTGATCCGGATGGAGTCATGGAATCCGTTTTCGTTGGTGCCAAGAGCATCCACAGCCGTATAATTGACCGATGGCGACATCTCGATAACCTTGAATACATTGGTATTGCCCTGTCTGCCAAACATTTTGATGCCTTTTGAAGTATAGGTTTCTTCGTTGGTCGGCGCCAGCACATCCAGAGGCGACATAAACAGCCCTTTGTCCGTCGCATCCTGAGCATACACGGTGACGGGCTCTATCTCATATGGCTGGCCGTTTTTGGATTCTTCATCTGCCATAACTGTGCCGGAAATCATCATCAGCGGCGCAACGAATAAAGCCGCACCGATCAACGTCGCCACATGAAACTTCATATCCCATTTCCTTTCTAACTCACCGGCAGTATCTCATCCAATGGATAAGATACTATCCCTCTTTGTAATAATATTGCTGTGATACCGCCTTGCAGTACTATGAACCATAGATATCAACAACACGCCTTTTTTTAATCATTTTAAAAAATACATTTTAATGTTTAAAATAGCATTTATGAATCAAATACTGCATGATTTGTGAAAAAGTCAATACCTAATTTGATGGGAAATAACTTATATCAGGGTGGGCTCAAGGCATCATTTTTTTGTGACAAAGACGGTGGACCTTGCAGGAAGGGAGAATGGGAGGAACAACGACATCAACAAAGACTTCAGCACATTATAAACCGCCCACTTTGCCGATGAGCTTTCCGGTGCAGGATGCATCGTATCCGGGAAGTGACGACAATTCCCTGCGCATTGCATGCGTCTGCAGCACATCCAGAACAATTTTGATACCGGGAATATCCAGCAGATCGCAGGGGATGACAAGATCGCAGCGGACGGACTGAATAGCGACAAAATCAAGCCCACATGCCGTTGCTACAGCTCTCAGACCCAGTGCGGCATCCGCCAGACCATACGCCACCATCTGCGCTCCATGGTTATGAGTCAAGACCAGATGGTTATAACCGTGAACAGCTTCAGATGGCACGCCGGCATGCTGCAAACAGTCATCCAGCAACACGCGGAGTGCCGCACCAGGTTCCCGGTTGACCAGACGGACATTTTCCTTTGCCAGATCAGCCACCGTGCGAATGTCAAGAGGATTTCCAGGCGCTACCATAAGCCCTTCTTCAAACATCGAAAAAGCAAACACCATGACCTTGGCGTCAACCAGCACCTTTTCCGCAAGCGCGATGTTGGATTCCGTAATGTCGGAATTGTGAAGATGGGTTCCGGCAACATGCGTCTGACCTGCCGCCAGGGCTTTGACCGCAGCGTGGCTGGAGGCGAAACGGCAGTGAATCCGGGTGTCTCCGCTGCGGCGCGCGGCATGGGCACTCAGCAGAGCGAACGCCGGGTCACAGCCCATCAGCAAGATGTTTTTTTCTATAGAGGATTCCGGCTGCAGCAAATGAACGGTCTGTCCGTCAGCGCCGATCATGCCGTCCGCAGCCTGAAATCCATCGCCGTTCAGCCATCGTCCATCCACAGGATAAGCGATCAGACGGTCTCGTATGCGGACAACCGAAACCCTGGCATTTACAGCAGCAGC
>DAIEFO010000381.1 GCA_027325475.1 Desulfobacteraceae bacterium
ATCCTGAACATCGCTGGCCTGAAGGTTATAACCTTCTTTAAGAATGATAAATGCGCCGACCTCTTCTCCGTACTTGCGGCTGGGAACGCCAACCACCTGAACGTCCAGTATCCCGTCCATCTTGAAGAGAAACTCCTCGATTTCCCTGGGATAAATATTTTCCCCGCCCCGGATGATCATGTCCTTGTGGCGGCCGGTAATAGACAGATAACCATTGGCGTCTAAAACGCCTAAATCGCCGGTATGCAGCCAGCCTTCCGGATCGATCGCCCGTGCTGTCGCCTCCGGCATATGGTAATAGCCTTTCATGACATTGTATCCGCGGCAGCAGACCTCACCCTGGCAGCCGGCCGGCAGTTCCTCGCCGGTTTCCGGATCCGTAATGCGCACTTCAACGCCCGGCAGTGCCTGCCCTACGGTTTTTACCCGAAGTTCGATATCATCCCCGATCCGTGTCTGAGTAATCACGGGAGACGCTTCGGTCAGTCCGTAACAGATGGTGATATCTTTCATATTCAGGTTGTCCATAACCTGACGCATCACCTGTATCGGGCACGGAGAGCCTGCCATGATGCCGGTGCGCAGGGATGAGAAATTGAACTTGTGAAACAATTTGTGATCCAGAACCGTAATGAACATGGTGGGAACGCCATAAAGTGCGGTGCAGGCTTCCTGTTCCACAGAAGCCATCACCTGGACCGGATCGAATGTCTCCAGAATCACCAGGGTGCTGCTGTGACAAATCGCCGCCATGACACCCAGCACGCATCCGAAACAATGAAACAGCGGCACCGGCAGACATACGCGATCTTTGGGGCCGAAATTCTGATTCTCGCCGATGTAGTATCCATTGTTTCCGATATTGTAATGGGTCAGCATCACCCCTTTGGGAAATCCCGTGGTTCCGGACGTGTACTGCATATTCACGACATCGTGCGGATCTATCTGTGACTGCCGGGTCCGGTATGTGGTGCCGTCAATCATGGCGCTGAGGGAGAGAAGCTCCGGGATAGCGTAAAGTCCCCGGTGTTTTTCATGCCCCAGGAAAAAAACCCGTTTCAGATGCGGGAATGCAGTGCTGTGCAAATGCCCCCGTTCCTGGGTTTTCAGCTCTGGAAGCAGATCATATAAGACCTGAAGAAAATCCGTATCCTGATATTGTTCGATCAGAAACAGGTTTTCGGTTTCGGATTGACGCAGTAAATACGCCAGTTCATCCCGCTTGTAGTTCGTGTTGACCGTCAGCAGGACAGCGCCGATCCGCGCGGTGGCAAATTGCAGTGCCACCCAGTACGGAATATTGGTGGACCAGACAGCCACTTTTTCACCTTTCTGCACGCCAAGCGCCATAAGGCCTTTGGCCAACTGATCCACCATATCTCCGAATTGCCGATAGGTCAGCCTGAAATCCCGGTCCACATAAACAACCGCCTCGTTGTCCGGATACGCCTCAATGGCATCGTCCAGAATCTGTCCCAGCGTCCGATGCCGTAAGCCTTTTATATCCTGCATCATTTCACTCCCTGACCGGCTCATTCCGGAATAT
>DAIEFO010000382.1 GCA_027325475.1 Desulfobacteraceae bacterium
CTTTCTTTGGCGAGTTGTTTGGGATCAAGCGTCCAGAAGGGCGTGCCGTCTTTGGTCAGGCGGACTTTGTATTCGAAGAAATCACCGCGGGAGACTTTGGACGCCATGACAACATCTTCATGATTGATAGTTACCCAGACGCCTTTGACCTTGACTTTGTCGCCCTTGCGGATACCAGTGGCGTCCGGGTCCACAAACCAGCGGGGGCCAAGGTGAACGGTAACAACGTCGCCGTCCGGGTCTTTGACCAGAAGCGCCACGCCGGGAGACATGCCGGGAAAGGGCGTCACCTCCTTGAATCCTTCTACGATACCTTTGAAGCTGTCGCGATCACTGGGGACATAGAGTTTGTCATATTTGCCGCCCTTTTCCCAGCCGCCCATATCCGCAGGTTTATCCGCGGCAAGCACCGGGATGACGGCACATATGATGGCCAGAAAAATTCCAGCGGCAACGGTACGATAGTTTATCTTCCGCATACATTCCCTCCTGTTGACGGTGGTTACAGCATGGCGACGGCCCGCACGGGTGACCCATCGCTGTCAAGTATCCGAAGTGGAAAAACCGTTACTGCAAAACCATGTGACGGCAGATGATTGAGATCCGTCAGGTTTTCGATAATCAAAATGGATGCCGCCAGCAAAAGCCGGTGCACCGGAAAATCGGACGAATCCGGGTGATCCACGGATATTGCGTCAATACCCAACCCTTTAAGACGAAATCCGGCTATCCATTCCGCCGCATCCACAGAGAGCACGGGATATCGGGTGTAATAAGCGTCTGTTCCCCAGTATCGGCTCCATCCTGTATGTATCAGAACAAATTCGCTGCGATCGACAAGATGCCTCCGGGCTGCGATATCCTCCCGAGTGATTTCGGGGCCTGGATGTGAGGAGAAATCAAGCAGGCAGCCTTTGCCTGCGAAACGATCCACAGGAAAAGTATCTAAGGACGCTCCTTCGGGAAGAATATGAGAAGGCGCATCCATATGGGTTCCGGTATGAGAAAACAGGGTGAGCCGTTTCTCTGCATATCCATTGTCGGAAATAGTGGCGACACTGCCGAAGCCCGGAGGATCGGAACCCGGATACACCGGCATGTTTTCTGTGAGTAGATGACTTAAATCAATAAAATTCATAGTAAAAAAAGGGAACAAGCGACATGCTCATTCCCTTGTCAACACACAAAAATCTAAAATTACCGCTGGGCAGAGCGGGGTGCTTTACCTGCAAGCGGACTGTATATCTTCATGATGGCCACTTTCATGACATCGGTAGTCTTCATGTTGCAGATAATGTCCAGCAGGGTGTCTTCGGCTTTTTCAGGCAGCACGCAGGCATTGGATGCATCGAAGGCCATATCCGGAAACCCTTTGACGAGCTTTTTCTGCTCTTTGGCGGTGACATCCACCTGTATGGCTTTTTTGCCGCCAATTTCCTTGACGTTCGCGGCTAAACCAGCATCTTCGATTTTCTTTTGTTTTGCGTCATTCATAAAAATGTTGATATAAAAATCCGCCATCT
>DAIEFO010000383.1 GCA_027325475.1 Desulfobacteraceae bacterium
GAATACGCCATGTCCTTCGCCAGGCTTTTGGAAAGCGACAACCCGTATATCGCTGCGTACCTGAATTCCCATAATCCCTCTCATGTGCATTCTTCGCTGAAGGATGAGATGAATGTAAATCCATATCTGCGATTTAATGACGGCCGGTTTATGGATGTTTTGAAACAAAAGGGGCTGCCGGTTTCCACAGAATATGAACGGTGGTGTTCCATCATGAATCTGGGATAACCAATCAGCGTCTGAACAGACACGAGGTGGCGTATGAGAAGAAAAGACAGAGAAATAACAGATTTCATGCAGATCGAAACCATTATCCGTGAAGCGAACTTTTGCAGACTGGGCATGTCCGATACCAGCCACCAGCCCTATGTGGTGCCAATGTGTTTCGGGTACAGCAACGGAACCGTGTATTTTCATTCCGCTTCCGAGGGCAGAAAAATCGCCATTCTTCAGAAAAATCCCCAGGTATGCATTGAATTCGACACCAACTGCCATATAAAAACCGGCGACATCGCCTGCCGCTGGGGCTTTCGTTACCAGTGTGTCATTGGCTTTGGGAAGGCTGTGTTTATCGAGTCTCTTCAAGAGAAACAAATAGCACTCGATATCATCATGAAGCAGTATTCGGACGGTGCATTCACGTATTCGGACGATGCGTTATCCCGTATGGTGACCTTCAAGGTCAAACTGACAGAAATAAGCGGCAAAACAGCGTGAGATAAAAAGAAGTGTGAAGCGTACTTTAGGGTGCGCCGCAACAACGAAGGGTGCAGCGCAACGCAGCATCCGGACATCTTACGAAGCCGTCAATTTTTACACGAATATCAGGGGGAAGATAAGACCATGACGCTGAATGTAGTTTCTCGCATTGACCATCAGGTAACGGTACGAAACGTATTGATCAGTGTTTCCGATAAAAGCGGCCTTCAGAAACTTGTGACACAACTTCTCGACATCAACCCGGACATCATGTTTTATTCCACCGGCGGCACATTCAACACCATACAGGGGTTTCTGGGACAAAAGGCGGATGCGCATCTCCGGCAGGTTTCACAATACACCGGCCAACCTGAAACTCAGGGCGGACTCGTCAAGACGCTCGATTTCAAGATTTATCTGGGAATTCTCACCGAAACCTACAATACGGACCATCAGCAAGATTTAAAACGCACGCAGGCAGTACCGCTGGATATGGTCGTGGTCAACCTCTACCCCTTCCGCCAGACCATCGCAAAATCCGGCGTCACCGTAGAAGAAGCCCGGGGCAATATTGATATCGGAGGCCCCTGCATGATCCGCGCGTCCGCCAAGAATTATCTGCGAGTGGCGTCCGTCGTCAACCCGGATGACTACGGCATGATTGTTGCTACAATGGAGGCCGGCGGCGGCAAGACATCTCTGGAGCTTCGTTTTCGCTTAGCTCAGAAAGCGTTTTTACACACCGCCGACTATGACCGAATGATCGCCGATTATCTCAACAAGCAGTCCTTCGCGGATGTTAGTAAATGCTATCA
>DAIEFO010000384.1 GCA_027325475.1 Desulfobacteraceae bacterium
CACCCGCCGCATACACCAGCACAAATTGTTGAAGGCGCTTATGAAGCATGGACAATCTCCAGCATGGTTTGCTCCACCGCCGGCATCGAAAAAGATTCCGCGTCCATGATGTCTTGTCCCTGAAGGGTTTGCACCTGAGGAAGCCTGTCCGGGCTTCTGAGGACGATGATGTCTTTACAGAACCTGGCGACTTCCAGCATGTTGTGCGAAATATAGAGGAATGTTTTTTCGGCGAACAGCGTTTTCAGGGTGATGATGATGCGTCCCCGCGTGGTTTCATCCACATTGGCCAGACTTTCATCCATAATCAACATATCGAAATCCTGGAGCAAGTAGCGGATCAGGTTGGCCCGGTTTTTCTGCCCCAGAGACAACCGCCGGAATCTGGCGTTCATGCAGGGCCGCATTCCGAAGGCATCGGTCAGCATCTGCATCCTTTCAGCATCCAAGACCGGTATGGAGGAGAGAATGATATCTCCGATGCTGGCCCAGCCGGGAAGTCGTTCCATGTTGTGTGTGTAGAGAATTTTTTTCGAGCTGTCCGAAAGAATCTGGCCGGAATATCCGCCGATTTCATGCGCCATCATTCGGGCCAGGGTTGTTTTACCCAGACCGGACGGTCCAAAAAGCGCATGAAAGCCGGCGTCGTCAATGCGGCAGTTCAACTGCTGAAATACACGGATATCCGTATGAGGATACTGGAAGGAAATGTTTTGACATTCGATCTGCATCATGCGCCGATATCGTTTTGTCAGGCGTTCATTGTCAGGATATCCGCGGCATTTTCGGCTTCACCCAGAATCTCGATTCGACGGTCCACATCTCCGGGTTCCATCAGACCGCACCCCCGGATCAGAATATTGTCGGTGAAGCCGTGCCATTTGAAAAAATAGTCGTACCGGGGGAAAATATCGGCGAAACTTTTTTCATCCGGATTGCCCTGTGTCTGGATGAACACCAGCCGTTTTCCGGGTTTGAGCCGGCTGCGATTCGGATTGTCGTGAAAATCCGAACTCAGATAGGAATAGGTGCGATCTATAAACCCTTTCATTTGGCTGGATATATCACCGTAGTACACGGGCGTCGCCAACACCAGAATATCCGCCTCTCGAACGGCTTCCAGTACTTCCGCCATGTCGTCTTTCAGGGCGCATCTGTCGAGTTTGGTCTTGCAGGTCATACAGGCCTGACACCCCCGGTATTCGAGCTTGCTGAGTGTAAATACCCGCACTTGCGCGCCGTTTTTTTCCGCGGTTTCGCAGAAAAGCCTGGCGATGGTGGTGCTGTTGCCACGCGGTCTTGGACTGCCCAACACACATACGATTTTCATATAATCATCCTTTGCCTGTGTTTTAGAGGTCAAAATGCGCCCTGATTTTAAATAAATGCGTGGCGGGCATGTTCAGAATGCCGGTGATTCCGGTCTGTTCCGATATTATTTTCAGATTTTTTTCGATGTCCGCCATTGACGGTGCAATGAAAGTGAACCAGAT
>DAIEFO010000385.1 GCA_027325475.1 Desulfobacteraceae bacterium
GCAGCCGGTTTCGCAGAAAGTGATAGACACCTACCGCCAGAATATCGATGTCAGTCCGCCTGCCGGAGAAACGTTTGAAGGCTCCAGCGTCTTCATTCTGGAATATTCCAATGACAACCCCGCCCGCGCCATGCGGGTAGCTTCATCTTTAACCAACAACTACCTGGATGCTTATCGGGAAATGAGTCAGGCAAAAAGCGATTATTCATATTCCTTTTTTTTGAAACAAACCCAAAAGCTTCATGAAGACATGCTCAAAAAGGAGGATAACCTCCGGGAATTCGAAAAAAAACAGGCACTCGCTCTCCTCGAAATTCTGAACCTGGAACCGGGGAAAACCAATGCGGAGGTAGGACCAAACGCCTTGCTCAACCAGTTTTCACAAAACTATCACGAACTTCAGGTGCAACTGGCGGGCCTGAATACTTCAATAGACTACTTAGACAAAGAGATTCACAAAAGCGGGATACCCAGCGTCCCTCCCGAAATGGAGGGGGCAGGACGCACTATTTCTGTATATAAAACGAAAGTGGCGCAACTCCAACTGCAATTGAACGAGATGAGACCCCAGTTCAGCGCCAATTTCGAGCCGTTGAAGCAGGTGGAGCAGGAATATCATCTCAGTATCGATTCTCTGAAAAAAGAACTGGGAAGATCTGTGGATGCCCAGAAAATGACGGCAAGAGCCATCGAAGCCAAAATTCATCAGATCGAGACCATCATCCATGGGCTGAAAGATCGCATTCAGAAAACCGCGGGTGAGAAAGCCACTTACGAAACCCTGAAGCAGGAATATTATCTGGCCAGAGACGCCTACACACACGCCATGACGCAACTGGAAGAGACACGGATGGCGAAGTCCCTGAACGAAGACAAGCAGATTTTAACACTGATCGACAAACCCGCTCTGCCTGTTATCCCATATAAGCCCAATCGCATCCTGATCGTGATCGGCGGCTTTGTTTCAGGGCTTTTTATGGGGGTGGCCGTCGCGCTTACGATGGATCATTTCGATCACCGTATCAAAACGCTTTACGATATCGAAACGCATTTGAACGTTCCTGTACTGGGATTCTTGTCCAATGTATAGCGATAATTCCTGTCTTTCAGATCGTTGCAGGCGCTGAGATGGAAATCGTTCCTTCGGCTATGATCATGGTTGTTTCATCGGCGGTCATATTCCTGTGGTTTCTGGGAAAACGGACGCCCGAACGCGAGAAACAGGGGCCGTCGGATTTTCAGGCGCTTCTTCTGGCGTGCTGGGTAATCGCCGCCGCGGTGTTCGGGCCAAACTTTTTCATACTGCGTTTTGCAGGCGTGTTCGACATTACCATCGAACGGCTGTTGTTCATCGTAGTGATTGGGTATGTGGCCGTCGGTCTCTTTACCGGAAGGGTCAATATCGTCTCTCGCAATTCCATTGAAATCGCAATGTTTGCCTTCGCCGTAATCTGTCTGATA
>DAIEFO010000386.1 GCA_027325475.1 Desulfobacteraceae bacterium
CATTCCATCGAACACGGATTTTTTATGGGAGAAGACAATCTGGCCAGAATGCGCGATCACCAGACGATCTGGGTTCCTACGGCGTTTACCATGAGGGCTTACGCCGCCACGCTGCCGCCGTCCAGCCGGGAAGCAGCGACAGCGCTCCGGAATCTGGATCATCAGCGGGATCAGATTCGCAGGGCCAGAGATATGGGCGTTCGGATAGCCTTAGGCACTGACGCGGGCAGCATGGGCGTCCATCATGGCGTTGCGGTTAAGGAAGAACTCAGAATCCTTATGGAAGCCGGATTTTCACTGCCGGAAGCCATTGGCTGCGCTACCCGAAACGGCGCCGATCTCCTGGAAATACCGGAGATCGGCCTTTTGAAACCAGGAATGCCAGCGGCCTGGATCGCTGTTAAAGGCAGCCCGTCGCTTCTGCCGGACAGCCTGTGCGATATCCAAAGGTGGGATGCCATATAACGCCGAATTGAGTGAAGCCATCAAGGAATGAAAAATGAAATATTTTTGGAATATAACGGGGTTTCTGTGTCTGGTATTGTTCGCTGCAGGGATCAGCCGAGCGGAACCATTCCGGATCGGAACCTGGAAAACCGCACAGACTATTCAGCCTTATTTCTATCAGTCTTTTCTGCCGGTAGGTACAATTTGCGATGTAACGGCGTTCACCAACCCGGCGGACCAGAAAACAGCGCTTCTGGCTGGAAAGCTCGATATGTGCGGTGTTCCGCTGCCTTATGCCATCTATTGCGCATCCATCGGCCAGCCTGTTGTCGTGGTGGCGTCTCTGTGCAATAAAGCCTCTGCCCTGGTGATCAGAAAGGGCGTTCCCGTCCGCCGCATTTCGGATTTAAAGGGCAAGCGAATCGGATATTCTCCGGGGACTATGGACGAAATGTTATTGAGGGAAGCTCTGAAACGGCACAAACTGATTCCTGACAAAAATGTTCATCTGATCCGTGTGGATTTTTTCGAGATGGGAAATGCACTCGCCAAAGGCAGTATTGACGCATTTCTATCCGGGGAACCCTTTCCGACGTTGGCGGTGCGCAATGGATATGGACGTATTTTGTCTTATCCTTACTATGACGACAGCATCGGGACCATCAATACCGCGCTGATGGTTACCCGTCAGAGCCTGAAACAGCATCCGGAACGGGTTATGGCGTTAGTCAAAGCACATGCTCTGGCGACACGATATCTGACGACCCATCCGGACGAGTGGTTTCAAAAAGCCGCTTCTTTTGGGGTAGCGCTGAGTGTTGTCAGAAAATCCGCATCCAATATTGAACTGACCTGGGAGATAGATCCGGATTTCATCGAAAGCGCTAAAGCACTGGGAGCGCGTATGCTGGCGTTAAAACTGATTGACCGTCAGCCTAATTATGAAAAACTTTTTGATCTGACCTGCATGAAAC
>DAIEFO010000387.1 GCA_027325475.1 Desulfobacteraceae bacterium
TAGATGTCGTGGACAGTTCCATACATCTGTGCAAGAATATCGCAGCACAATATCCGCGCTCCACAGTCTTTACCGGTCAGATCACATTCCGCCTTGAAAAGTTCTATCACCGGATGCTGCACAACGAAACCGCGTTCGCCATTCAGCGCCGTCTGCAATGGGATGGCGTTACAACTGTCATTCTGCCGATACGGATGCAAATATAAACCTGAACATATCTCACGCAAAGAGGATGGTACCCCATGATATCCGGCGCCAAAACCGGCACGCGAATCGCAGCCGTCATACTGATCATTGTCGCGGTATGTGCGGTATGGGGGGTATGTTATAAACTGAAGATACCCCGGATGATGTTCGAGCCCGTGTTTTACAATGACATCCAGAAAATGAAACTGGTATCCGAAATGCAGGTCAATGTGAACGCTTCTGTGGAGGCTGAAAAAAGCGCCGTGCTGGCGGATACGGATGCGGCTTCCCGCACGTTTGCCGCCCAGGCGAAAAAGGCATCAGATACGGTGGAGGCGGATCGCCAGAAGCTGGGAACCCTCATCGAAGCTGAAAAGACAGGCCCTGAAATGGATCTGTTTCGTCAATTCAGCGTCTGCTGGGAAAAGTTTCAGCAGGTTGACAAGGAACTGCTGCCGCTGTCCGAACAGAACACCAATATCAAGGCTTATGACCTTTCACATGGCGCCGGAGATGCGGCGCTCGATCATTTAGATGTAGCGCTGAAAAAGATTACAGCTCCTCCGGGCGCTTCAGGCAACAATGTATGCGATATCCAGGGCACGGCATACCGGATCATGATCGCGGCGCTCAGGATTCAGGTGCTGCAATCACCTCACATCGCCGAAAGCAGCAACGCCAGAATGGATGAAATCGAAGCGAAAATCCGCACCTGTGATCAGCAGATCCGTGATGATCTGAAGAAATTGTCCGACATGACCGGCGCGTCCGGAACCGCATCAATGAAAAGCGTCGAAGACGCCTATACCCATTTCTGGCAAATCAACACTGAAATCCTGAAACTGTCCCGCCAGAACAGTAATATCCGTTCCATGACGCTGTCTCTGGGCCAAAAACGCAAGGTGACAGCCGAGTGCCAAGACGTTTTATCCGCCCTCGGAGAACTCCTGCAAAACAGATCGTTCAAGGCAACACGGTAAAAAATATATATCGGCCTTGATATTTTCACCAAATTGTTGGACAAAAGAGTCTATGAACAGTAAAATTGATGCTCTCGTAAAAAGTCGATTTTGGGACGACTTTGTAAAAAGTTCGCAGGCAAGGCGCGCAAATCCTGAGGAATGAAGCGTACTTTTGGGTACGCTGCAATGACGAA
>DAIEFO010000388.1 GCA_027325475.1 Desulfobacteraceae bacterium
GCGGTTTCCGAGGCAATATCAGCGCAGATCCCGACAGCCTGCCCTCCGGCATTCCGGACAAGCTGCTCCGTCTCAGCCGCAGCCGAATGGCTGGACGCATAATTAAAATAGACCACCGTATCGGGAGCCGCGAAAGCGGTGCAAATGGATTTTCCGATCCCCCGCGAACCACCGGTGACAACGATCGTGCGTTTCTCATTTGTAGGCATGTTGGTATCTCATTTCTGAATCGTTACGGAACAAGTGGCTGTACGGCATTGTCAGGATGTCTGAAATACGATACCCGCAAGACTGTCCATATCCTGAAGCGTTTCTGAACCTGCGTCCATAGCCTGTTCATACGAAAGGGAGTTCAAAAGCTCCAGAAACTGTCTGAATGACATCAGACCGGTTCCGACCAGAATCTTCTGCATATTCTGATAGACGAGCTGGACAGTCTCCGCAGCAAATATGCGTGCCGCCGCAAGGGTTTTCAGACTGCGGGAATCGGCGGCGGATGCTGCAATTCCTGCGGCTTTTCGTCCCAGACTGGCCCCGACTTCCACATATGTCATCATGTCCGCCAGACAGAACATGATGTGCTGATTCCTGGTCAGGCGATGCTCATGCGCAGAAAGAATCGTCGCGTTGACGGCGCTGGCCGCAAACGCATACTGACGACAGCCGGACCGAGGGGCCTCCTGAGACAGCCGGTCCATTTCATCAGCAATGGACTGATAAAAAGCGCCCTTGGATTTCCAGGTCTTCTTCCAGCGGAACATGCTGATGATATTTTGAAGGATTTCGCTCGTGCCCTCATAAATACAGGTTATTTTTACATCCCGCTTGATCTTTTCGACCCCGAACTCAACGATATAGCCATATCCTCCGAGTGCCTGCATGGCATCATCGGCAGCCGCGTTAGCGGTTTCAGATGTAAACAGCTTGGCGATGGCGCCTTCAACCTGCAGGTCGGATTCTCCAGAATCCAAACGCAAAGCGATTTCGTCCAGATAGCTGGCGGCTGCTTCAAAATGGACAACATGGGGTAAAATGAGTTTGTGGGTATATCCTTGTTTTTCACAAAGTGGAGAGCCGAACTGTATGCGGTCTTTAGCGTACGGAATGGCGATGGAAATGGCCGCCTCGCCGGCGCCCAGCGCCATGGATGCCACCATCAGTCGCGTATAACCAAATACCATGTTCGCCTGTTTCAGGCCCTGACCCGGAACACCCCCGATCAGATTCTCGACAGGTACAAAGACATCCGTAAATGTCAGCGGAGAAGTGTTGGAAGCCCGAATACCGTGTTTTTCTTCCCCTTTTTGCTGAATGAATCCCGGAGTGCCTTTTTC
>DAIEFO010000389.1 GCA_027325475.1 Desulfobacteraceae bacterium
CCTCTGATTCGGATGGAATCGTGAAATCCGTTTTCATTGGTGCCAAGAGCATCCACAGCCGTATAATTGACCGATGGAGACATCTCAATGACCTTGAATACATTGATATTGCCTTGTCTGCCAAACGTTTTGACGCTTTTTGAAGTATAGGTTTCTTCATTGGTCGGCGCCAGCACATCCAGAGGCGACATAAACAGCCCCTTGTTCGTCGCATCCTGAGCATACACGGTGACGGACTCTATCTCATATGGCAATGCCTGGCCGTTTCTGGATTCTTCATCTGCCATAACTGTGCCGGGAATCATCATCAGCGGTGCAACGAATAAAGCCGCACCGATCAACGTCGCCACATGAAGCTTCATATCCCATTTCCTTTCTAACTCACCGGCAGTATCTCATCCAATGGATAAGATACTGTCCCTCTTTGTAATAATATTGCTGTGATACCGCCTTGCAGTACTATGAGCCATAGATATCAACAACACGCCTGTAATCATTTTAAAAAATACATTTTAATGTTTAAAATAGCATTTATGCATCAAATACTGCATGATTTGTGAAAAAGTCAATACCTAATTTGGGGGAAATAACTTATATCAGGGTAGGCTCAAGGCATCATTTTTTTGTGACAAAGACGGTGGACCTTGCAAGAAGGGAGAATGGGAGGAACAGCGACATCAACAAAGACTTCAGAATATTATAAACCACCCACTTTGCCGATGAGTTTGCCCGTACAAGAAGCATCATATCCGGGAAGCGATGACAATTCCCTGCGCATTGCATGCGTCTGCAGCACATCCAGAACGATTTTGATACCGGGAATATCCAGCAGATCACAGGGGATAACCAGGTCGCAGCGCACCGACTGGATGGCGACAAAATCAAGGCCGTACGCCATCGCAACCGCCCGCAGCCCCAGCGCGGCGTCCGCCAGACCATAGGCCACCATCTGAGCGCCATGACTGTGGCTCAGCACCAGATGGTCATATCCGTCAACCGTTTCAGAAGGCACGCCGGCGCGCTGCAACCAGTCATCCAGCAGCACGCGAAGCGCCGCTCCAGGTTCCCGGTTGACCAGGCGGACAGTGTCTCTCGCCAGATCCTCCGCCGTCCGGATTGCCAGAGGGTTCCCCGGGGCCACCATAAGCCCTTCTTCAAACATCGAAAAAGCAAACACCATGACCTTGGCGTCAACGAGCACCTTTTCCGCAAGCACGATGTTGGATTCCGTAATGTCAGAATTGTGAAGATGGGTTCCGGCAACATGCGTCTGA
>DAIEFO010000038.1 GCA_027325475.1 Desulfobacteraceae bacterium
AACAGTGAAATCAAATCCGTGGAAGGCGAACCGGGGAATTTCACGGTGACACTCGTCAATCACCCCCGATACATTGATCCCGTCAAATGTACAGGCTGCGGGGAATGTGCGCGTCACTGCCCGGTGACCGCCGTCAACCGTTACAACAAAGGGCTCGATGATCGCAGAGCCACATTTATCGAATATCCTCAGGCCGTGCCGCTGGCGTTTGGCATAGACACAGATACCTGCATCGGTTGCGGTTTGTGTGAAAACATGTGCGTTGCCAAGGCCATTCAGTATGATGACGTCGAACGCGAATCCGTTCTGACGGTCGGCTCCATCATTCTGGCATCCGGCAGCCAGGGCTATGATCCGTCCAAACTCGATTTTTTGGGATACGGCAAATATCCCAACGTTGTCACCAGCGAGGAATTTGAACGGATACTGAGTGCGTCCGGCCCCTATCGCGGCCACCTCTGCCGGCCGCTCGATCGCGAGGAACCTAAAAAGATCGCGTGGCTCCAGTGCGTCGGTTCCCGCGATACCAACAAATGCGGCAACGGCTACTGTTCATCCGTCTGCTGCATGTACGCCGTCAAAGAAGCCATGATTGCCAAGGAACACGCCCACTGCAACCTGGACTGCGCCATTTTCAACATGGACATCCGGACCTTCGGCAAGGATTATGAAAAATATTACCTGAGAGCCAAAGATAAGGACGGCGTCCGCTTTATCAAATCCAGGGTGCATACCATCACCGAGATTCCGGAAACCGGCGATCTGATCGTACGCTTTGCCAATGAGTCCGGTCAGATGCAGGAAGAAACCTTCAACATGGTGGTGTTGTCCGCGGGGCTTCAGATACCTGAAACATCTAAAGAACTGGCGCAGAAGCTGGGAATTGAGCTGGATAAGTATCATTTTGTCGTTACCGATCCGTTTGCGCCGGTGCAGACATCCAGGGCCGGCGTCTATACCTGCGGTGTATTTCAGGGGCCGAAGGATATTCCCAGTTCCGTCACGGAAGCCAGTGCGGCGGCCTGTATTGCCGGCGCCGATCTTTCTGAGGCCAGAGGAACCGATACCAAGGTTATTCAAATTCCGGATCAGCAGGATGTGGCTGCCGAAGCGCCGCGTATTGGTGTGTTTGTCTGTAACTGCGGCATCAATATCGGCGGCATTGTCAATGTTCCTGAAGTGACGGCGTATGCAGCGAAATTGCCGCATGTGGTGTATGCCGACCATAATCTTTTCACCTGTTCGCAGGATACCCAGGACAAGATCAAGGAAAAGATCATCGAGCATAAGCTTAACCGCGTGGTGGTGGCGTCCTGCAGCCCCAAAACGCATGAGCAGATGTTTATGGAAACCCTCGAAGCCTGCGGCCTGAACCGCTATCTCTTTGAGATGGCCAACATCCGCAACCAGAATTCCTGGATTCACTCCAAATCTCCGGCGCTGGCTACCCAGAAGGCAAAGGATCTGGTGCGCATGGCGGTGGCGCGTTCCGCAACGCTGAAGCAGTTGAACGAAAAGGTCATCTCCGTCAACAAACAGGCGCTGGTGATCGGCGGCGGCGTTGCCGGCATGAATGCTGCGTTGGGGCTTGGAAATCAAGGCTTTCATGTGGTTTTGCTCGAAAAGGAATCCCGTTTAGGCGGTTTTTCGCGCTATCTTCATCATACCATCGAAGGCGGCGATATCCAGGCATATCTGAAACGGCTCATTGCGGAGGTAACAACGCACAATAACATTGAGGTACTGACTGATGCCCGTGTGGTCGATTTCAGCGGCTACAAGGGCAATTTCACGACCGATGTGCAGGTGGGCGCGCAAAAAGAAAATCGTACCATCCAGCATGGCATCATCATCGTTGCTACCGGCGCGAAAGAATACACGCCCAAGGAATACGCTTACAACCAGGACCCACGCGTGGTCACTCAGGTGCAGTTAGGGGATATCCTCGAGGAAAAAGGCGCCGGAGATATGTCCGCGGTCGTCATGATTCAGTGTGTGGGATCCCGGAATACAGAAAATGAAAACTGTTCCCGGATATGCTGTCAGAACGCGATTAAAAACGCCCTGATTATCAAAAAGCAGAATCCGGATACCAATGTGTTTGTGCTGTACCGCGATATCCGGACCTATGGCCTTATGGAAGACTATTATAAGGAAGCCAGAAATCTGGGGGTTATTTTTATCCGGTTTGAGGTCGATAATCCGCCACAGGTGATACCGTCTCCGGAGGGGATGCGGGTAACGGTAAAAGATCACATTCTTCAGCAGAATCTTGAAATTCTGGCGGATCTGGTAACGCTTAGCGCCGGCGTTACGGCGGAAGACACATCGGAGCTGTGCGGCATCATGAAGTTCAACCGCAACCCTGAAGGGTTCTTTATCGAAGCCCATGTCAAGCTGCGTCCGGTGGATATGCCCGGAGAAGGCATTTTTCTGTGCGGTACGGCTCACGGCCCTAAATTGATTACAGAGAGCATTGCTCAGGCTCAGGCCGCCGCTTCCCGCGCTACCACATTTCTGTCCAAATCCGAGATCAAACTTTCGGCTATTACAGCTCATGTGGATACGGAACACTGCGTGAAATGTCTGACCTGCGTTCGTTCCTGTCCCTTTAACGTACCGGTGTTCAATACCGAAAAACAGGTCATTGAAATTGACGAGGCTATCTGCCATGGTTGCGGCATATGTGCAGGCGTCTGTCCCCGGCAAACGATTCAGCTTAATTATTATGAAGATGATCAGATTTTGTGTAAAATAGACGCCTTGCTGGCAGGAGGAATGTAATGACCGAATTTGAGCCAACCATTGTCACTTTTTGCTGTGATTATTGAGGATATTCGGCTGCGGACCTGGCAGGTTCGATGCGACTCGACTATCCGGCGAACATCAAGATTATCCGGGTTCCCTGTACCGGAAAAGTGGATTTGATGTACCTTATGACGGCGATTCAGAAGGGGGCAGACGGTGTTTATGTGGTGGGATGCCTGGAAGGAACCTGCCATTACAAGCAAGGAAATTTTAAGGCGCGGGAAAGAGTTGAGCATGCCCGGCGCCTGTTGGATGAAGTAGGTCTTGAAGGTGATCGGGTCCGCATGTATAATCTGTCTTCAGGTGAAGGACCGACGTTTGCCGCATATGCGCGGGAAATGACGGAACATATCAAGAAGCTGGGACCCAATCCTTTAAAAAAATGGGCGACAGCCTGAAAAAGAGGAGCAATTTATGGCAGAAGAAGTAATCAAGTTGGGTGGTAAAAAGAAAAGCATGTTTATTGACAAGGTCAAGGAGATCATCCCTGATGGGGGAAATCTGAATCTGTGCCTTACCTGCGGCGCCTGTTCTTCAGGGTGTCCGGCTACAGGGCTTGATGGCATGGATCCCCGTAAATTTCTGCGCATGGCGGCGCTGGGGATGGATGATGAAATCATAAAGTCTGACTGGCCTTGGATGTGTACGATGTGCCAGCGGTGCATCTATGTCTGCCCGATGAAAATCGACATTCCGCAACTGGTTTTTAATGCCCGTGGACTGCGTCCCAGGGACCAGCGGCCCAAGGGCATTCTGGCGTCCTGTGATATGCAGCTTAGAAACGAAAGTACCAGCGCCATGGGAATATCTCCGGATGATTTTGTTTTTGTGGTTCAGGACGTGCTGGAGGAAGTTCGGGAATCACAGCCGGAGTTTGCCGATATGCAGGCGCCGATTGACAAGGAAGGGGCGGAATTTTTCTTAAACCAGAACTCCCGTGAGCCGGTAACTGAGCCGAATGAGCTGCTTCCGCTCTGGAAGATACTGCATCTGGCGGGTGTGGACTGGACGTACGGCAGCCATGGATGGGCAGGAGAAAATTACTGTCTGTTTCTAGCCGACAATGATTCCTGGGAGAAGGTTACNCGGACCACGGTGGGTCAGGCCAATAAACTGGGGTGTAAGATATTTCTCAATACCGAGTGAGGGCACGTTACATTCTCAGTCCGGGCCGGACTGAAAAAATTCAACATTGAACACAATTTTGAAGTTAAAAATATCTATGAATATTATGCCAAATGGATCCGTGAAGGCAAGCTGAAGGTCAGCTCCGACTGGAACAAAGACCTCAAAATCAAGTTCACGGTTCAGGATCCATGTCAGATTGTCCGTAAAAGTTACGGCGATCCCATTGCCGAAGATCTGCGTTTTGTGGTCAAGTCCATTGTGGGTGAGGAAAATTTCATCGACATGCAGCCCAACCGGTCCAACAACTACTGTTGCGGTGGCGGCGGCGGTTTTCTGCAGTCCGGATTCAAGGAACAACGTCTGGAGTATGGAAAACTGAAAGATCAGCAGATCAAGGCGACCGGCGCGGACTACTGCATTGCCGGATGTCATAACTGCCACGCTCAGATCCATGAGCTCAGTGAGCATTACGGCGGTAATTATCCGGTGGTTCACCTCTGGACGCTCATCTGCCTTTCTCTGGGGGTTCTGGGGCCGAACGAACGGGAATATCTGGGAGACGACCTGAAGGAAGTCAATGTGTTCCACCCTGAGACGGCTGAATAATGAGAATTTAGCAGAGAATCCAATTTCTCTCAGCGTTTCGCATCATTCTTCATCACTGAAGCTTATTGGCTATGTGCTTCAGTGATGAAGAATTTGCATCCTTAAAACCTTGGATTTTCTGCTTTGCCGTCTAAAAACTGACTTTTTACGAGGGCGTCAAAGATCATCAATGCTAACGAGGAGGGCGTATGATTGTTGCCAAAAGGAAACCTTTTGATGAAATCAGGCAGCTTCTGAAGGGCTATAAAAAAGTCCTGAATGTTGGTTGCGGCACTTGTGTGGCGGTGTGTCTTGCAGGCGGCGAGAAAGAAGTCTCTGTACTGAATGCTGAACTGGATATGGCCGGAAAACTGGATGACAATCCCATAGAGATCGCAGGTATCACTATTGAGCGTCAGTGCGACAGGGAATATCTGGAAGCTCTGGATTCAAAGGTGGGGAATTATGAAGTCCTGCTGTCCATGGCCTGCGGCGCCGGAGTTCAGTTTCTGGCGGAACGGTATCCCCAGATACCGGTATTACCGGCGGTGGATACAACCTTTATTGGCGTCAATCAGGCGGTCGGCTGGTATGAGGAAAGATGCCGTTCATGCAGCAGTTGCGTCCTGGGGCATACGGGCGGCATATGCCCTGTGACCATGTGTGCCAAAGGACTTTATAACGGGCCCTGCGGTGGCACCAACAAAGGCAGTTGTGAGATAGACGCCAATCAGCCCTGTGCGTGGTATATGATTTACGAGAGGCTGAAAGGGCAGGGGCGTCTGGATTGTATTCTGGAAATTACCCCCCCGAACGACTGGCAGAATCAAATCCCAAGAACCGTTATTCAGCCCGGTTACAGTAAGCCGGAAACAACCGCGAAATAATGAGGATGCCGATATGAAATCAGGAAGCAATTTAGAGAAAATCTTAAAGGCGGGTCATTTTGCGTTTACAGGCGAGCTGGGGCCGCCGAGAGGAACGGGCGCTGAAGAAGTCAGGCATAAGGCCTCATTTTTAAAAGGCATGGTGGATTCCGTCAATATTACCGATAACCAGACGGCTGTGGTGCGCATGTCGAGTTGGGCGGCGTCTCTGATCGTGCTTCAGGAAGGTCTGGAGCCCAACTATCAGATGGTCTGCCGCGACCGGAACCGATTGGCTATGCAGAGCGATATTCTGGGCGCCTACACGCTGGGAATCCGGAATATGCTGTGTTTGTCCGGTGATCACCAGAAATTCGGCGATCATCCGCAGGCCAAGGGCGTTTTTGACGTTGATTCCATGCAGTTGATCGGTATGGTCAAAAAGATGCGGGATGAAGGAAAGTTCCTGGGCGGCGCGGAAATCCTGAATCCTCCTCAGATATTTATTGGCGCGGCGTCCAATCCTTTTGCGGATCCATTTGAATGGCGGGTGCATCGTCTGGCCAAAAAAATCGCATCAGGCGTGGATTTTATTCAAACCCAGTGTATTTACAACATGGAAAAGTTTCGGGCCTTTATCAAGCAGGCTAACGAAATGGGGCTCACCGAAAAGGTGTATATTCTTGCCGGCGTCACTCCTATGAAAAGTGTCGGTATGGCCAAGTATATGAAGTCGAAGGTGCCAGGTATGGATGTGCCGGATGAAATTATCAAACGGCTTCAGGGGGTAGATAAGACAAAAGTTGCCGATGAGGGTATTAAAATTGCGTGTGAGCAGATCGAAGAGTTTAAAGAGATGAAAGGGGTGGCCGGCGTCCATCTGATGGCGATCGAATGGGAGCACAAAGTTCCGGAAATCGCGGAAAGAGCAAAGGTGCTGCCCAGACCTGTGATTGACTGATTGATATCTTATTGCATTAATAAAAAACCCGGACTGATATGCCAGTCCGGGTTTTTTTATTGAAAGCCGTCAGTGAAAATGCTAACTCTAGATCCATGACAGAAAGTCAGACGGACCCCATTTTGCACCGAATATCCGTAACAGCCGTTTTTTGGAGGACAGTATTGATTTTGTCCATGAGCTCTTTTTTGACAAATTGCAGGTGATGGCTCCAGACAGTGCTGTTTACATATACAATGAGAATGGTGCTTTTGTAGGCGGCGGGGCGGACATTCTCTGAAATGGGTTTTCCGACAATGTCTTCCCAGAGACTGCAAATGGTGACGAATGTGTTGATTTTTTCCGGCTGACAGGTTCGCAGGGCTCTGGGCAAAATCGCGCCAATATGCTCAAGCGGCTGGGAGGATGAGGTTTTCATACCGCCGCTATACGAATTTGGTTTGTCTTTGTCAATGAGATTTACTGAAAGATGTCTCAAAATCACCATGAAGGAGGAGAAGGAGAACACAGGATGGAAACGATTCAAGTGATTTATAAGGACAAGGTGTGTGAACTGCCGGTGATTGTGGGCACGGAAGGAGAAAAGGCAATCGATATTTCAAAGCTCCGGCAGGCTACCGGGCTGATAACCCTGGATCCGGGGTTTGCCAACACCGGCAGTTGCACCAGCGCCATCACGTTTATGGATGGCGAAAAGGGCATCCTGAGATATCGGGGTATTCCGGTCGAGGAACTTGCAGAGCATTCTGTTTTTACAGAAACCGCTTATCTGCTCATTCACGGCGTATTACCTACCCGTCAGCAGCTTAACCAGTTTTCCGTCCTTCTGAATGACAATTCTTTGATTCATGAAGATATGCAGTTTTTTTCCAGAATTTTCCCAGAGCATCTCATCCGATGGGGATTTTATCTGCAATGGTTACGGCGTTGCGCAGCTTTTATCCGGAACTTAAAATTAACGATGAGGAGGAAATCAACCTGACGGTGACCCGTCTTTTATCCAAGGTTCGTACACTGGCGGCGATGTCGTATAAAATATCCCGGGGGCACAAGGTCATTTATCCCAGATCGGATCTGACGTATTGTGCCAACTTTTTGAACATGATGTTCGACAATCCTGTCCGGCCCTACCGTATTGACGATACGCTGGTCAATGCGCTGAATGTTTTCTGGATTCTGCATGCGGATCATGAACAGAACTGTTCCACCTCCACCGTCCGGATGGTTGGCAGCGGCAGAGTCAATTTGTATGCCGCCATTTCCGCCGGCGTTGCCGCGCTGTGGGGGCCGCTTCATGGCGGGGCCAATCAGTCCGTCATTGAAATGCTGGAAAAAATTCACAAAGCCGGCGCCAGTGTCCAGGATGTTATTCTCAGAGCCAAGGATAAAAATGACCCATTCCGGCTGATGGGTTTTGGACACAGGGTATATAAAACCTATGATCCCAGAGCGAAAATCATGAAAAAGATGTGCGATAACGTGTTAAAAAAGCTTAATATTCACGATCCGCTTCTGGACATTGCCCGTCAACTGGAAGAAACCGCTCTGACCGATGCCTATTTCGTTGATCACCATTTATACCCCAATGTGGATTTTTACAGTGGTATTGTGCTTCGGGCGATGGGTATTCCCACCAATATGTTTACCGTGATGTTTGCCATTGGCAGGCTTCCTGGCTGGATCGCTCAGTGGAAGGAAAGCCGGGATGATCCGGAATGGAGACTGAGCAGACCCAGGCAAATTTATGTCGGGCACGAGAAAAACCATTATGTACCGATCGATCAGCGCTCATAAACGATATGGGAATTGCTGATTCAATGACGCTGCCTTCCTCCAGGGATGATCTGACTGTCATCACCACTCACCTGAATGCGGATTTTGACGCCGTCGCTTCCATGCTGGCGGCGCAAAAGCTCTATCCGGAGGCGGTTGTGGTTTTTCCGGGTTCCCAGGAAAAACATTTGCGGAATTTCTTCATAAAATCAATGGCTTATCTTTTTAACATGGAAGATATCCGCAACATCGATTTTCAGCACATCCGGAAACTGGTGCTCGTGGATACCCGTCAACCGGGACGGATCGGCAAGTTTTCCTGTCTTGCCGACAATCCTGATGTTGAAATCCATATTTACGATCATCATCCGGCTATGGCGTCAGATATCCGGGCTCATCAGGACGTCAGCCGGATGACAGGAGCCACCGTCACGATCCTGACGGAAATCCTCAAGGAAAAACACCTGGATATTTCACCGGATGAAGCCACGATCCTGTGTCTGGGTATTTATGAAGATACCGGCTCCTTTACCTTTCCTTCCACCACCGAACATGATTTTGGGGCAGCGGCTTTTCTGCTCTCCAAAGGTGCTAATCTTAATACCATCGCCACCATGATTTCCCGTGAAATCAGCCCGGAACAAATTGGTCTTTTGAATGATATGATTCAGTCCGCCACTCACTATATCATCAACGGGATCGACATTGTCCTGACCCAGACCATGAGCGATAATTACATTCCGGATTTTGCGGTTCTGGTGCACAAGCTGATCAAAATGGAGAATCTGAACGCCATTTTCGCCTTGGCCAGCATGGAAAATAAGGTTCATGTGGTGGCCAGAAGCCGGATTCCGGAGGTGGATGTCGGCGGTGTTGTCACGCTGCTGGGCGGGGGAGGGCATAGCTATGCGGCATCGGCGAGCCTGAAAGACCAGACGCTGACGCAGGTGGAACACCGCCTGCTGGATATTCTTTATAAAAAAGTCCGGGCAAAACGCAAAGCCGGAGACATCATGTCGTCGCCGGCGATTACCGTGGGAGCCGATGTTTCCTGCAAAGAGGCTGCGGCGCTGTTGACCCGATACAATATCAACGCGCTGGTGATTACTGAAAAACCGGACAGAAAGGGCAGACCCGTCGGGTTCATATCCCGCCAGGTTCTGGAAAAAGCCCTGTTTCATCAACTGGATCATGCGCTGGTTCGGGACTACATGACCACCGATATCGCCTGGGTGTCGCTGGAAGCGGATATGCCGGAAATCCAGCAAAAAATCATCGAGAACAAGCAGCGGGTTCTGCCGGTTGTTGAAAATGACGTCATCAAGGGGGTGATCACCCGGACCGATCTGCTGAATATTCTGGCCAGGCAGAGCCAGCAGAACAACCTGGAAAACCCGTTTGATCCCAACAGGGACGTGACTCACGCCAGAACCCGCAATATCGTTAATTTTATGGTGGAACGGCTTCCCGTCCGGATTCTCGATCTGCTGAAGTCCATTGGTGACATTGCGCATCAACTGGGTCTCAGCGCCTATGTGGTCGGCGGTTTTGTGCGTGATTTATTTCTTTATCGCCCGAATGAAGATGTGGATATCGTGATTGAAGGCGATGGCATTTTCTTCGCTAAGCAGTTTGCAGCGCGCACCGGGGCGCGGGTGCATACGCATGAGAATTTCGGGACCGCAGTGATCACTTTCCCGGACGGGTTTAAGATTGATGTGGCGTCAGCCAGAATGGAATATTATAAATTCCCCACGGCCCTTCCGGTTGTCGAAATGAGTTCCATCAAGCTGGATCTGTTTCGGAGAGATTTTACCATCAACACGCTGGCCATTCAGCTCAGTCCGGAACGTTTCGGAATGCTGATTGATTTTTTTTCCTCTCAGAAAGACCTTAAGGAAAAAACGATTCGGGTGCTGCACAACTTGAGCTTTGTGGAAGATCCCACGCGGGCTTTTCGCGCCATCAAATTTGAACAGCGTTTCGGGTTTACCATCAGCAAGCTGACCGCCGGTCTCATCGAGAATGCCGTGAAGATGGATCTCTTCTCCCGGCTGAGCGGAAGAAGAATAATAAATGAAATAAAGCAGATACTTGAAGAAGAGAATCCGGTTCCGGCCATTGAAAGGATGGATGATTTTCATCTTCTGAAAGCCATCCATCCTTCCTTGCAGCTTACGGGAGATATGACGCTGCTCCTGAACGCTGTGAAAAAGGTGCTGTCGTGGCATGACCTGCTGTTTCTGGAAGAACCGTGCATGAAATGGACGGTTTATTTCATGGCAATTATCGCGGGAATGGATTATAAAAGTGTGATTGACATTTGTACACGGCTGGAGCTGGCGCCCCGACATCGGCATTTGTTCTGCAGGGATCACTTTACCACCGTAAGAACTCTTTTCTGGCTCGAGCACAATACGCCTATTGCCAACAGCGTACTGTGCGAAAAGTTATCCGGCGTCAAAACGGAATTACTGCTGTTTATGATGGCAGCTACCCGTCTGGAATATATCCAGAGGGCGATTTCCAGTTACTGTGTCACGCTGCGCTATATTCGGCCTGAAATCACCGGAAAAGATCTGCTGGCAATGGGCCTTGCGCCAGGGCCCATTTATAAGGAGCTTCTTAAATCCCTGCGGGATGAAAAAGTAAACGGGATATTAAAAACCAGAGAAGATGAACAGGCGCATGTTATTAATAAACTCACGTTATCAAAATCAGCGACGTAATGGTTTTTTGATGCTTTCGTAAAAAGTCGTCAATGTTACAGGAGTTTTAAATGAGTGCAAAAAAGCGAATTTTAAGCGGTATGCGTCCGACCGGGTCCCTGCACCTGGGTAACTTTCACGGCGCGCTGGCCAACTGGGTAGGCATGCAGGATACTTATGACTGTTTTTTCTTTATTGCAGACTGGCATGCTCTGACCACCGACTATGAAAATACGGCCAACATGTCTAAATTTGCCCACAACATGATGATTGACTGGCTCAGCGCCGGATTGTCCCCGGAAAAAAGCACACTGTTTGTTCAATCCAGTGTTCTGGAACATGCCGAACTCTTTCTGCTGCTGTCCATGATCACCCCGGTGCCCTGGCTGGAACGCAATCCTACCTACAAAGACCAGATCATTCAGTTAGATAACAAGGATTTGTCCACCTTCGGGTTTCTGGGATATCCGGTACTGATGGCATCCGATATCATCATATACAAGGCAAATGGTGTTCCCGTCGGGCTGGATCAGGTGCCCCATGTTGAAATCACCCGTGAAAT
>DAIEFO010000390.1 GCA_027325475.1 Desulfobacteraceae bacterium
GCAACGCTCAGGGATCGGGTCAAAAAGCTTCGGCAGGACGCCGTTTTTATCGCCTGAAAACCGTTTTTATATCGGATCGCCGTTTGCCGGATGGAAAATATCGAAAATGGCGTGAACCTCCCGGCACAAACGGACGAACTGCTCCGGATACAGCGACTGAGCCCCGTCGCTCAGGGCCTTGTCCGGCTCGTGATGAACCTCCACCATCAGCCCGTGGGCTTCCGCGGCCACGGATGCGCGGCTCAGGGGAATCACCTGATCCCTGCGCCCGGCGGCATGGCTGGGATCCACGATAATGGGCAGATGGCTCTGCTTGCGGATAACCGGAATTGAAGATAAATCCAGCGTGTTGCGGCTGTGAGACACAAAGGTGCGCACCCCTCTTTCACACAGCATCACTTCGGAATTGCCGCCTTCCAGAATATACTCCGCGGCCATGAGCCATTCCTCGATGGTGGCGGCCATGCCCCTTTTAAGCATCACCGGTTTTTTGGCCTTGCCCGCGCGGCGAAGCAGGCTGAAATTCTGCATGTTGCGGGTTCCGATCTGAATGATATCCGTGTAGGATTCCACCAGATCGAAAGTTTCATCGTCCATGACTTCGGTGATGACCGGCATGCCGGTCTCTTCGCGGACTCTGGCCAGTATTTTCAGCCCGTCTTCCCCAAGCCCCTGAAACGAATACGGCGAGGTTCTGGGCTTGAATGCGCCGCCTCGGAATATCTGCGCGCCGGCGGCTTTTACATGCCGGGCGATGGTCAGCGCCTGTTCTTCGCTTTCGATGGCGCACGGGCCGGCCATGATGGTCAGATAACCGTTTCCGATAACCACATCACCGACCCGAATCAGCGTATCGTCGGGTTTACATTCCCGGCTGACCAGTTTGTAGGGCTTGGTGACGGGAATGGCATCCGATACGCCCGGCATCCCCAGAAACGGCGAGGCGTCCACCGGCCCCTGATTGTGCAGGATGCCGATGGTCACCCGGTCTCCGCCGGGAATCGGCCTGGCCACAAAGCCGCGTTTTTCGATTTCCGCTACAACAGCATCCGTCTGCTCAGGAGTTGCCTGTTTACTCATAACGATCAACATGATTTTTGTCTCCTCTGACATAAAAAAGGGGCTGTGAAAATGTTCACAGCCCCTTTTTCGACACCGAATACCGTTTCATCGCAGAAACAAAAAAGGACTGTGAGTT
>DAIEFO010000391.1 GCA_027325475.1 Desulfobacteraceae bacterium
TGAGATTTTTGGTTAAATTCACGGGGTTCCCGTTATAGGTATCGGCGTAAGAAGCCCCAAGCGCAACATGACAATTGCCGTACGGCCCTCCGAAATTTTCATCAAACAAGGTGTGGGCCATAAAGTGGTCAATCTTCGAAAACCGTTTGTCTGTCAACGAAAACTCGCCCAGACGGTTTGCCCCCGCATCGGTGGACAACTGGTTCACAACAAAGGACTCCCCCGCCCCCGCAGAGATATGGGCGGCAACGCCATCTTTGAATTCCAGACGCACATCGTTCACATAATTGCCATTCCGGTAAGACGGCAGATTGGCGAAATAAACGCCCCTCGTGCCACGCCAGTCCGGAGACATAAACAGTTCGAAGCTGGGAATGTTGTGCCCGGTGATTCCCACCCATTTTCGCTGGCCGCCCGGCGTAATCTCAAGATCAATATGCTCGGATTCAATATGAAAGCAGCGGACATCCATACGGTTCAGCCATGCCTGAATTCTCCGGGATTTTCGGTAAACAGCCTGCCATTCGGCCACCGGATTGTCATGATCCAGAAAGCAGGCATGAACGATCTGCTGCGTGTAGTCGTTCAGGGAAAGCTCCGCGTGTCTGGCCTGCTCTTCGGTAGGCAGCATGCATAATGTCCAACTGAATTCTCCGGACGCTTCGCGCTGGTCCAGGATATCCCGGATATATTTTCTGGCGACAGCAGCCTTGCCGATTTTCTGGGAATCTACCTGATTCAAATGGGTTATGGATTCAGGGGCAAGCAGGTAAATACTGCCCTTGACCGCACCAAAGAGTTCGCGCTCTCCCGGAGGCTGAAACACAAGTTGCCGGCGATCGGAAAGCTGATAAAAACTTTTTTCCATTTCCGGCGACAAGGTAATTCGCTGCACAGGGTTCAACCCTGTTTCCAGCAGGCTGGCGTAAAGCACTTCTGCAAGCGGCATCGCCTGCGCATCGTATCGGATCAACACGACATCCTGTTTGCGGAAAGGCTTGGTCCGGGAGGCTTTGAGCCCCCAGATCAATATGTCCGCATACCGTTTCAAATATGTTTTCGAAAGCATCGTCATATCCATTTCGTCACCGACATCAGGGATGCTCCTCTTTCAGGAAAAGATTATGGTACTCCGTATCGGACAGATGCGTCTTGAGCAGGCGATT
>DAIEFO010000392.1 GCA_027325475.1 Desulfobacteraceae bacterium
GGAACCCAGATCGTCTGGTGATCGCGCATTCTGGCCAGATTGTCTTCTCCCATAAAAAATCCGTGTTCGATGGAATGACAGCCTGCCTCGACAGCAATCTGAACCGGCGCCCTGCCGTTGGCGTGAACCATTGTCTTCAAGCCCCGCTGCGCTATAAAGCGAATGGCGGCAGACATTTCTTCGTAAGAAAACTGAGGCAAAGTTTCTTTCCCAAAACAGAGAAGACTGTTGACACCGGAATTAACGATTTTGACATGATCCGGCCGGACATACCCGGGCAGACACGACTCCCGCCGCATGGCTTCTGCCAGTGTTTCATCGGTATCCGGCGCTCTGCCGATCAGTTTTCCATATCGTCCGGCATGATGCCAGGCCTTTCCGGCGATCTTACAGCAAAGCCCTGACAGCGCCACCCTCTCAGCGTATCCCGCAAGCGGACAACTTCCCGACCCGGCGTCCGCATTCGACACTTCCTGCCGATAGCGCTGAGAAAAGCCCTGACGATCTCCGCCATCCCTGACTGCGCCAACACCGCTGGCAAGATGCTGGCGAATGTGAGCGGCGATGACATGCTTGAGTTCATCGTAACCAGCGTCCAGTTGATGTTTGCGCGCAGGAATATCAGGCGTTCCAGACATGAACAGATGTACATGACAATCCACCAGAAGCGGCAGCAGCGTGTATGCCGTTAAATCCAGATATGATTTTTCTGGATCAGAAAGCGTTGTTTCGGAGATGCGGACTTGCGCGGCAGGCGTTATGGTGCGAATAATGCCTTTATTCACATGAATAATCACGTTCTGCTGAATGGAATCAGTACTGCCGTCTATCACCCAGCCAGCATGAATATGTGAATGTGATGTCGTTTCTTTTCTTGACATGACATTTTTATATCACTATACCATCAAAAGTGAAAGCGCTATGGATATTCAGATGCTATATTTTGATAAGCTTGATGCTCTCGTAAAAAGTTGAATTTCTGACTGCTTCGTAAAAAGTTCGCAGGTAAGGCGCGCAAATCCGCAAGAAGTGAGGCGTGTTTTTGGTTGCGCCGCAACAGCGAAGGATGCAACGCGACTTTCGGACTTTTCGCTAAATCATCATATTGGGGGAGGAGTGTCATCTCGGCATGGATGCACAGATCCAGGACAAATCGC
>DAIEFO010000393.1 GCA_027325475.1 Desulfobacteraceae bacterium
ATCTGTCGGGATATACCTGTCAAGGTATCTATCAACGAAGCGGTGGATCTGGGGAAAAAGTTTGGAACGGAAGAATCCGGTGCTTTTGTAAACGGCATTCTGGATAGTATCCGCATGGCGATGGAAACAGAACCTCTTTCCATCGCGGCCGGTGAGAACTGCAGGCGTATTCCGGAAGCACCCAATATTGAGATTTCCGTCTCAACTCCCGAAGATGTGAGAAGTCCGTCAGAACATCCGCTGATCGTGATCGATACTGAAACCATGCCGGCTGAGGAAATGTCTGAGCGGAACGCGGTGATTTCTGAACCACCGTCGGAGTCAAAACCGCGCAGAAGAACGGTGATTCGATAAGTCATGCCTTCGTAGAAAATCCAGATAAGTGTTTAACAGGAGTTTTGAATGAAGAAAATATTTTTGTAGGAAGATGAGATGCCGCGTCAATGGTACAACATTCTGGCGGATATCAAACTAAATCCGCCGCTGGGGCCAAACGGGAAGCCTATCGGGCCGGAAGATCTGGCGCCGGTATTTCCCATGAACCTGATCGAGCAGGAAGTCAGTACCGAAAGATGGATCGACATCCCTGAAGCGGTTCTGGACGTGTACCGCATCTGGCGGCCGTCACCGCTGGTCCGGGCGACTGCCATGGAAAAAGCCCTGGGGACACCGGCTCGAATCTATTTCAAAAATGAAAGCGTCAGCCCTCCGGGAAGCCATAAACCCAATACCGCTGTGCCTCAGGTGTATTACAACAAGGTCTTCGGCATCAAAAAAATGACCACGGAAACCGGTGCGGGCCAGTGGGGAAGCGCCCTGTCTTTTGCCTGCTCCCAGTTTGGCATGGAATGCAAGGTGTATATGGTGCGGGTCAGTTTCGACCAGAAACCTTACCGGAAAGCCATGATGGAGGCCTGGGGCGGTAAATGCGTCGCCAGCCCCAGCATGGAAACCAAGGCCGGACGTGACGCCCTGGAAAGAGATCCGGAAACACCGGGCAGTTTGGGCATTGCCATCAGTGAAGCGGTTGAGGCGGCTGTCAGCGATACGACCGGCAAGACCCGGTACTCGCTGGGAAGTGTTT
>DAIEFO010000394.1 GCA_027325475.1 Desulfobacteraceae bacterium
AGCTGGCTTTCCGTTTCACCCTGACCCCCGGCATCGTCGTCAAGTCCCTCCTGTTTTCACAGATTATGGGTTTTGCCGGCGGTGTGCTCCCGGCGGTCAGGGCATCCCGAATGAACATTATTGCTGCCCTCAGGGAAGGGTAACAACTTTATTAGACACACGGGCCTGTCCCTGTTGTTTCCATACCTGATATTGTCTTGACAGATCGGTCAAAATGATTAGATTTGTGACAAAACTTATATACTTTACATATAACATCTTGATACTAAAATAAAAAATTCAACTGATCAATTTTATGGAAAGGAGTCTCACACCGATGAAGATCAGACCCATGAATGACAATGTATTGGTATTACGGGTTGAGGAAGAACAAAAAACCGCTGGCGGCATTATTATCCCCGACACCGCCAAAAAAAAATCACAGGAAGGAAAAGTGATTGCTGTCGGATCCGGCAAAGTCGGCAAAAATGGCAAACGGATTCCCCTGGATGTCAAGGCTGAGGACAGGATTCTGTTCTCCAAATACGCCGGCACCGAAATCAAAATCAATGGCGTAGAACATGTATTCATGAAAGAATCGGATATACTGGCAATCATCTAATTACGTTATACCGGAGGACACAGTACCATGCCCGCAAAAATGATCTGTTACGGCTCTGAAGCAAGAGAGCATATGTTGAAAGGCGTCAATGCACTGGCAAACGCCGTAAAAGTCACCCTTGGCCCCAAAGGCAGAAATGTCGTTCTGGCAAAATCTTTTGGATCACCCAATGTTACGAAAGACGGCGTTACTGTCGCTAAAGAAATTGACCTGGCCGACAAATACGAAAATATGGGCGCCCAGATGGTGAAAGTAGTCGCCAGCAAAACCAGCGATGTCGCTGGAGACGGCACCACGACAGCAACTGTACTGGCCCAGTCCATCTACACCGAAGGTCAGAAACTCGTGGCGGCCGGCGCCAACCCCATGGCCGTCAAACGCGGCATCGATCTGGGCGTAGCCGCGGTTGTGGCCGAACTGAAAGCCATTTCAAAACCTACCAAAAACAAACTCGAA
>DAIEFO010000395.1 GCA_027325475.1 Desulfobacteraceae bacterium
AACAGAGTCACGCTGATTTCCGCTTCCCTCCCATTGAGGCGGTGTGCTGCAGCAAATGCCGCCGAAATATCCAGAACGGATGCTGTTCCATCTATCAAATCCCACACATGAGTGCCGAGAATGTCCAGTTGAAGTTTGCGAATCTGGCAAGGCGCGTCGGAAGTTTGGGCGTGTCGTTGAAAAATCCGAATCCATGGCTTTATTTTTACAGGATATGACAGAATTACTTCACCTGTTGTCTCCTGACGAGATTCTGATACAGCCGGGTTCCGAACGGGCAGACATTTCAGTGCATCAGTCCGATTGAGTGATGGAGCATTCATAATGGGATATAATCTGTTCAAAGAGATTGTAATCTATAGTGCTGCGGCTTTCCGCCCTGACAGCCAGAATACGGTTGGTTTCCGGATAATGCCGGATATAAAATTTAAAATTTACATCCCGAAGGAGCAGCCTGACAATGCGGGATTTTTGCACAGGTTCAGTTTCAAATTCAATCCATTGAGGATTAACAATGTGTTCTGTTGCATTTTGAGGGCAGATTTTCAGCGAGATGGCGAATTCTGACAGACTTTTACCGGATAGCAATGCTGATGCAAGCCCCCAGCGATAGAGCGTAATATCCTGCCGGTTTCCCTGGAAATACAGGCTGATGAGCCCGATGGAAAACTGATAAGAACGGAGATTAAGCGTTGATGGCAGTATGAAACGGATGTCAAATACAGACCAGAATCGGCGGTTATCCGCCGGGTGGTCCTGGAATGACGACAGAATGAAAACCATCAGGTTCATTTCATGTTCAATATCTTGATTCAAAAACATCTGAACCATGGAAATCCGACGGCAAGATGCGCAAAACAGAACACATCCATATGTGCAGCTATGGGCGGATTTACAGGTAAACCAGTTGGCATCATAAGCAGATACTGCTGCGCTCAGTTCTGAGGCTGGCGTCCATGGTTGAACCGGAGCCCGATGTTGATGTTGAAGCCGGGCGTACAGTTTTTTCTGATGTCGTGTTTGCGAAAAAGATGTGGGGATATCTCTCCAGCT
>DAIEFO010000396.1 GCA_027325475.1 Desulfobacteraceae bacterium
GTATCAACGCTCAGGTCTTGTCTGTCTGCATGGGCCGGTGGCGACAACCCTGAGAAATGCAGGGGCAGACACGCGGATGTCTGTGTTCAAGGCGCTGACCTCATCGGAACCGGTGGGTATCTCTCTGAAAAATGGTGTAACCATGCATCATGGCAAGGCGTTCGGGCCTCTTGTCTGTGGTAACCTGACAACGTTGTGTCATCTTGCCGGGACGCCATTTCAGCCCGTTCTGGAGGATCATATTCTGATACTTGAAGACAGAGGCGAAAAACCCTACCGGATAGATCGCATGCTGACACAGATGAAGCTGACGGGAATGTTCCATGGGCTGAAAGGTCTTGGCATCGGCGATTTCGATGCGTGTGGGGACAGGATAAAGGTTATGGATGTATTCCGGGATATATTTCAGCCCATGGATATCCCGATTCTGGCCGGATTCGATATCGGTCACGGACAGGAAAATACCGTTGTCCCCGTGGGTCTCAATGTGCTTCTGGATGCGGATCGGCATGTAATGAGCTGGCATCCGCACAGGAACGTCATGTGAAAATATGGGAAACTGGCAGATGAAGGATGTGGACTGCCTGATGCGTCAGGCGGTTGAGAAGCGGGTATTCCCTGGCGGCGTGCTGCTGGTTTATAAAGATCGGGAAATCGAGTTTTTTGAAGCTTACGGACAGGCGGATTTGTTTACGGGCGCTGTCATGACCCGAAATACTCTGTTTGATCTGGCATCCCTTACCAAGCCGCTGGCGACAACCCTGGCGGTCATGAGTCTGGTGCAGGATTCAAAACTGAATTTAGAGCAGACGGTGGCCTCCGTGTTGCCAGATTTTTTGGATCCGGGAGTGTCCTGTGTGACCGTTCGCCATCTTCTGGCGCACAGCTCCGGGCTGCCGGCGTACAGACCCTATTATATCCGGTTGATGCAAATACCTTCCATTCAACGGCCAGAATATCTAAAGCGGATGTTGACAAACGAATGCCTGCGGACGCTCCCGGATTCCGGCGGCGTTTACAGCGATATCGGGTTC
>DAIEFO010000397.1 GCA_027325475.1 Desulfobacteraceae bacterium
ATATCTCTGGAGTAAAAATATGCGGCAAGACCATATTCAGTATCATTGGCCATATGGATGGCTTCCTGTTCAGTTTTGAAGCGGAATAACGGCGCAACAGGCCCGAAAGTTTCTTCTTTGGCAATCGCCATATTCGGCTGGACATTGGTTAAAATGGTCGGCTCAAAAAAAGTTCCACCTTTTGCATGGCGCTTGCCGCCGATCAGAATTTTCGCTCCTTTGGAAACAGCGTCCTGGATATGGTGTTCCACTTTCTTCACAGCGTTCATGTCGATCAGCGGCCCCTGCATGGTTCCGGGTTCTAAACCGCTGCCGACAGTCAATGTTTTCACCTTGTCCGCCAGTCCGGCGGCGAAATGATCATAAATATCATCCTGGAGCAAAATCCGGTTGGCGCACACGCAGGTCTGGCCTGCATTACGATATTTGGACGCCATGGCGCCATTGATTGCTGCGTCGATATCAGCGTCGTCAAACACGATAAAAGGCGCATTGCCGCCAAGCTCCAAAGATATTTTTTTGACCGTGCCGCTGCATTGCCGCATCAGAAGTTTTCCGGTTTCCGTGGAACCCGTGAAGCTGAGCTTTCGCACCTGGTGACTTTCCGTCAGTTCTGAGCCAATGACAGATGCTTTTCCGGTGATGACATTGAATACGCCTTCAGGAATACCCGCCTGATGCGATAATTCCGCCAGCGCCAATGCCGAATATGGCGTCTGGCTTGCAGGTTTTACAATCATGACGCAGCCTGCAGCCAAGGCTGGAGCCGCTTTTCGGGTGATCATGGCTGAAGGGAAATTCCACGGCGTAATGGCTGCACAAACGCCTACAGGCTCGCGGATAACCAGGATACGGCTTTCTTTCTGATGCGAAGGAATGACATCGCCGTAAATTCGCCTGCCTTCTTCAGCAAACCATTCAATAAAGGAGGCGGCATATGCAATTTCTCCGCTGGATTCC
>DAIEFO010000398.1 GCA_027325475.1 Desulfobacteraceae bacterium
TGCTGCCTTCAAAACTGAAAAGGCGGCCGGTAAATCCGGTTGTCTGAACAAGCTGTTTGACGAGAGACTCGTGGGTCTGATCGAAGCACAGTGCTTTGGGCGCGGCATCTGTCAGGATATGCTGAATCTCTTCGGCGGATAATCTCCAGTTGATGGCGGTGATAATCGCACCGCGCGCCGCCGCAGCACCGAAGAGCCGGAAAAAATGATGGCAATTGTACGCTATAATGCCAATTCGGTCTCCTTTTCCGATGCCCTGCCGTTTCAGCCCGTCCGCCAGGCTGTTTACCTGTTGCAGCAGCTCCGAAAATGTAATCCGCTGGTCGTTACACACCAGTGCCGTGTGATTGCCGCGGGTATCGGCGTTTCGTTTAAAAATGTCATAAACTGTGTAAGATCGCATAAAAGGCTCCTGATAAATTGGGTGAACGGGAATGGTTTTTCCAAGTTGGGGCTTGACATGATGATGCTGAACCATTAATGGATAATCGGGCTGGGTAAACAATGCCCGCGGCATTTTCAACAATTTATTTTGATTGAGCTATTGTCTTTAAGGAACCATATGACCATGAGCACACTGGATGAACATATTCTTAAAACCACAAAGGAAATTGTTGTCAAATTCATTGAGACCGGACGTATTTCTCCCGGTGGATTCTCTGAATATTTCAAGTCCATCTATACCACTATTGACGAGACTGTAAAAGAAGCAACCGAAAATAAATACAAAAAAGCGGAATCCGACGATGACAGAATTTCCTGAAAATATTCATAACCGTGCGGCCGATGAAGATATGGACTGGGAAAACCGGAAACTGTGCAGCGATGACAGTTGCATCGGTACTGTCGGCACAGATGGCTGTTGCCGGTTGTGCGGGCGGGTGTGTACGGATATCCCGGAAGATGATTCCCTGC
>DAIEFO010000399.1 GCA_027325475.1 Desulfobacteraceae bacterium
ATGCCGGAAGTCCACGACATCATTGAGAGCATATACCGCAGTATAGCCGGCAAACGTCACCAGAATGCCCAGAAGCGTTACAGAAACAGAAGGCGGATGTCCCAGCCACACCAGTGCTGCAAACGCTGGAGTAGCCATGTCAATCATCCCATGGGGGGTTCTGGAAAGCGCTAAAAAAAGCTTAAGACGCGATAAGATATGAGGCAGCCGGTTTGATGATATCAATGTCATGAATATAACGAAGGGGAAAAAACCGGAACTAAGGAGGGAATTTTGACGGCTTCGTAATCTGCACGCCTTGCCTGCGAACATTTTACGAAGCCGCCCGAAATTCGGCTTTAGTGT
The DNA here is from genome assembly GCA_027325475.1 of Desulfobacteraceae bacterium. Lineage (GTDB taxonomy): Bacteria > Desulfobacterota > Desulfobacteria > Desulfobacterales > Desulfatirhabdiaceae > RAAP-1. Next base: position 346 of record DAIEFO010000399.1, read on the forward strand.
GAAAACATCATTTTTACACGAAAAGGATCAAACGCAGCCCGTCGGCTTGGGAAGTCCAGCCATTTTGCAGGCTCCTTTGCCCGGCCCTGATGGGAAAAGCTCATAGATGTGTTTCAGTTTGAAGCCGGTGACTTTTGAAAGTACCCGCACCATGGGCGCAATGCCGTTCTTTTCATAGTATTCTCTGAGCATGGCGATAACCTTGCGGTGTTCCTCATTCAGTTCATCGATACCTTCTTCTTTTTTGACGTACTGTACCCACGCTTCTGACCAGTTGGTATATGTGTCAATAAATCCATCTTCATCCACTACAAACTTGGTTCCCTGAAATTCGATTTCTGGCATTTAATTCCTCCTTGGTTTGTTATAATTATCCTGTTGGCATCTTGCCTGTGATCTTAACGTATAAGCTTTTTTCTCTATAGCATCGCTCTAACATTGTCAATATTTAAAATATTGACGGCTTCGTAAAAAGTCCGGATGCTGTGTTGCGCTGCATCCTTCGTCATTGCGGCGTACCCAAAAGTACGCCTC
>DAIEFO010000039.1 GCA_027325475.1 Desulfobacteraceae bacterium
GATACGATACCGCCAGGAAATGAACAGCCGTCTCAAAAGTCAGATAGATATGGAGGCGCACTATGTATGACCGCTTTCTGCTGTTAGGACAAATAGAAGAGGTTGGTGAAAACATCAAAAAAATCGACAAGATCACTCAAGGCAAACTGCTTGAGCGTTTTCCCGCAATTCACTGGCCGGGAGTGAAGGGAACAAGGGATGTCCTGGCTCACGATTATTTCGGTATTGACCATGAAGAAATTTACAATATCTGCATCAATGACTTGATCCCCTTAAAACAGGCTGTGCAGCGGATGCGAGAGGAGGTATAATGGCCCTGCATCCCGATTTCCCCGCTTCCCCGCACGCGATTCTTGAACCGGGCGTCCGGTGGTTTCCCGCCGATGGAAAAACTCATGCCGCCGCTTGTGGCGGAGCTGCGCCGCAAAGTGAAGGAATTCCGCGACGGTGGATACACAGGCAAGGCGACGCCGAAATCCGGGACACAATGATGTCGTCTCTTATGCCAGGAACTACCTGGCCGTACATTTCAAGCTGGATTATGTGAACCATTCCGGAGATATTTCCAATTACTACCCGGATTTCATGGTCAAGCTGTCCGACAGGCGGATTGTCATCGTCGAAACCAAAGGGCGGGAAGATTTGGATGCGCCGCTGAAGATGGCGCGACTCCGGCAATGGTGCAAAGATGTCAATCGGGTGCAGGCAGACGTGACATATGACTTTGTCTATGTGGATGAAGAAGGTTTTGAAAAATACAGGCCGGCTTCATTCGAGCAGTTACTGGCAATGCCCCCTGCCTGCTCAACGGCCATTATCAGCATCGCCTGATCGTCATCTGCTGGCCTGCCGTCGGCAAACCGGGAGATATCCTCGACGATCTTTGCAAGAATGTCCGCCGGCGCGTCCGATCCGGCGGCCTCGATCTGCTGCATCAACCGGAGCGCCCCATAAGCGTCCCCCCTGTCATTGAACCGATCCGTGATGCCATCCGTATAAAAAAGCAGACGGTCCCCGGGCTGGAGCGTCACTTCGGTAAGCGGCACCCCGTCATACGGGGTTATGCCCATAATCAGAACGCCTTCGCAGGGCAGTTCCGCCGCCGATCTTTCCGCATATCTGTAAAGAATGGGAGGCGGGTGGCCGGCGCGCGCAATTTGCAGCAATCGGGTAGCGGGGTGATAAACCGTATGGATGGCGGTGACGAAATGGTCTCTGTTCACCTTACACAGGTTGTCGTTGATGTAGGCGATAACCCGGTCCGGCCTGCCCATATCCACGGGGCAGGAACGAAACAGGGTGCAGGTCATGGCCATCAGCACCGTCGCCGGCGCGCTGTGGCCTTCGGCGTCGGCGACGAACACGGCGATGCGACCATCCGGAAGTTCGGCAATATCGTAGTAATCACCGCCTGCATAGCGGCTGGTTTCGTAATGCACGGCCATCTTCAAACCATGGATGGAGGGGAGACGGTCGGGTAAAAGGTCTCGTTGCAATTGAGAGACGATTTGCAGTTCACGTTCCAGTTCATCGCGCTGGTGCTGCACTTCCGTATTCAGGCGGTGAATCGTCAGGTGGGTGTTCACCCGTGCAATCACTTCTTCGGGCTGAAAGGGTTTGGCGACATAATCCACCGCTCCCAGTTGCAGGCCGCGGACTTTGTCTCCGGTTTCATCCAGGGCGGAAAGAAAAATAACGGGAATTTTCCGGGTGTCCGGATTGGCTTTTAGTCGCCGACACACCTCAAAGCCATTGATTCCTGGCATCATGACATCCAGCAGGATGAGGTTTGGATGTGCTTTTTGGGCGATTCCCAGAGCCGTTTCTCCGTTTTTGGCAAAGAGCAGCCTGCTTCCGAGCCTTTCCAGAGTCTGAAAAAGCATTTGCAGGTTGGCCGGTTGATCGTCCACCAGGAGGATGGATTCTGTGTTGTTGTCTGTTTCCGACATGTGTGTTCCCTTCGTTACGCCCCCAACAGCGCCACCGCCACTTGCAGTTGCTCTGCTTCACATTTCAGGCGCGCCAGCACCGCTTCTTTTTCTTGCGGTGCGGATGCCAGCCGTTCGGACAGTTCCTGAACGTTTTGCGTCTCATCGGCCAGGTTTTGCACCACGTACTCCTGCCAGTACGCCTTGCAGCGGTCTCCAAGCATTTGGTGCAGCGTTTCTATTTGCGGGCCGTTCATGAAGTTGCACAAATCGTCAATGAATCGCTCTTTGATGGCCTGAAACCGGCCTTGTCTGCATTCGTCTCCGGCCTGGAGCAGCCATATCACGCGGGAAAGCCCATTGCGGCACGCTCGATACCCGGCGCTGTCACCGGAAAAAAGCAGCGGTATGAGAAGCAGATGGTGGTTCTTGAGTTCCCATGTTTCGGATCAGCACGGGGTGTTCTTTGTTGGAAATCACCTAAAGTCTCTTTATGGCCTTATTGAAATATCCTTGCAAGGGAAAAATGACGATTTCTCCATCATTGACGGCTTCGTAAAAAGAAAATATCCTTTTACCTACCGGAATTATAGAAACATCATTCTCAATCATTAAAACTTTCCGGCAGCATAAGTAAAAATGGAAGGCATTGTGAATAATCCAATTCATAGAAATTGACGCCAAGATCAATAGACCGATAATAGTCGCCCTGATGTTCTTTATAATACTTTTCAGACAGAATATGCCAATACTGTTCCCCTAATTTCGACGTTAAGAACCATTTTTCCAATAACCGCGCCGATCTCCCATTTCCATCGGCAAACGGATGAATATGAACAAATCGCAAATGAAGCAATGAAGCAAAATAGAGGGTTTCTTTGATTGATGTTGGCGAATAGAGAAGTGATTCAATGTCGGTAAGGAATAGACGCATATGCTCGGTAACAAATTGATCTTCAACCGCCACATAGACTAACCCTGATTCACTGAATACACCGACAGGTTCTTTTCTATATTTTCCCTGTTTCGATTTAATCAAAATATGTTTCGATAAGATCGCATGTGATGTTAAGAAATTCTGTTCATTCAGAACGTGTTCTCTGGCAAAATGATAGGCAGCGACCAGATCATCAATTTCCGTCACCTCTTTCTTTTTAAAGAGGGTATCCTTCCGCATTTTCAAGTTCATATAGGTATTGACATCCAGGGTGTTTCCTTCAATATTTGACGAAAAGACCGCGGATACTTGAATTCGGTACCCAACATCAAGTTCTTTTCCTTGTCCTGCAAATGCCAGCACTCGATCAATTACGCCTTGATTGACGCATTGTTCATATGCGTCATAAAACGGCTTGTCATGAAGTCTCAAGTAACCTTTCTCGCTCATAAGATGGCTTTCTGATATGGTCTTTAGCAAGAGCTACGATTGACGGCCAAAAAAGTCCGGATGCTGCGGATTTTATATCGCGGTCGCGGACATTCTGCAATGAATTCCGGATGGCTCGATTTCCCGTGGTTGCCGGTGTCGTCAACCGGGTGACGATGAGCTCGGCGCCGGCCAGAAGTTCCGTCGCACCCGCTGGTTCAGTAACGACTTGACGACAAGGCAATTTACAGGTACGAAAATCAAATACGCCGATGCGTCTATTGAGGCCAGGGGCATTCAAGATTTTCTTCCGCCGCCGCCCGAAGAACTTGCTTTCCGGGAGGCAGAGCAAACGCGAGATTGTTCGGGTAAAATCCGAAGAAAACGGGGCGCGGGAAGAGCGCTGTACCGGCGATTACATCTTTGAAAACGAATGCCAGAGCTTCCACACCCAAAAAGACCGACCGCTGAAACTGAAAAGCATCTTCCACGAACGCGCGTCCGGACGACCGTCCCTCTATCTCGCTATGCCACCAGTACAAAAAGGAACCGTGAATGAACAACAATCTAAAATTTATTCGCGTGTATTCGCGTTCATTCGCGGTTGATAGAATGCGAGGAAACTAATGGCACTGCATAAAATTTTCCGTTGTCTATCTCTACGATGTAGCAGGGGTTCAGGATAAACATGACCTGATGCGCTACGATGCCGGCGGTCTGGTATCCGGAAGCATGTTCGACGAGGCCTGGCTTCGTCTGGCGGGTTTTCAGGAATTCAAAATCCGGCGCGTCAAAGACAGGGCGTCCGCTTTATCCGCAATCTCTCCCATATCCTGAGCTTCCCTGATGCGCTCCAGAAGCCTGCCCATTTCAGGCCCCGGCTTGATCCCCATGTCCACCAGGTCATTGCCTGAAATCAGGCTGCTGCGCGCCAGTTGAGGTTGAGCCTTGTCATAATACTGCAGGGCCGCCCGCCTGAACCAGTCAAGATGCGCGGCCATCACATCGGCCCTGGAAGCCGGCCCCAAAGCGCTTTGAATATCCGCCATTCCCAGAATAAAGATTGGAATGACGTCGTCTCCGAATTTCCGGAACCATCGCATCAGCGTTCGGGGCCTGACATCAGGAGCAGACAGACTTAGCACGTGCAGATGCTCCGAGAGCAGCAACCCAAGGAGATCCCGATCCCGCTTCGCCATCTTCAACCGCTCCGTGATTACGGCCATCATTGCCGCGCCGGCTTCGTCATGACCATAGAATGTGATGCGACCGGTCTCATGGTTCAACCCGCGGGTGGGGGGCTTTCCGACATCATGCAGCAATGCCGCCAGCTTCAGGAGCGAAAGCCGGTGGTGTCCGCCGAGATTGTCCGAGATTGTCCGGTGATTCTCCTCGAAATATTCCGGCAGATGATTCAGAATGTATTCGCAGTGTTTGATCACCAACAGGGAGTGGCCCCACACATCTTTGTGGTGATAGGTATTCTGGGGGCATCCTTTCATGGGACCGATTTCAGGAAATATCACCTCCAGAATACCGGTTTCATCCATTGTGCGGATAACCTCCGCCGCAACGGACTGCTCCAGAATGAGCAGCAGTTCCGAGACGATCCGCTCAACCGATATGCGCGCCAGCAGCAAAACGCCGGCCTGCATTTTTTTCTGTGTGGCCGGTTCTATGACAAACCCCAGTTGAGCAGCCAGCCGATACGCTCTCAGAATCCTCAGCGGATCGGACTCAAAAACGTCCTTGCGGACACAGCGGATGATTTTTTTCCTGATATCCCCTCTGCCGTTTACCGGATCGATAATGTCTCCCGGCTGCCCGTTTTTCCCGATCTGCATGGCGATGGCGTTAATGGTGAAATCCCGGCAGCGCAGATCCTCCAGGATTGTCGCTCCCCGCATTTCGGCAATATCGAGAACTCTGGAAGGAAAATTTCTGTCCACAACGCGAAAGGTCGGCGCATCAGGCTTTTTCTCCATCGGAACAACGGCCACGTTCTTGCCTTTTGCCAGCAAACGGGCGAACATTCCGGCATCTTTACAGACCAGATCGATATCCTTACACATTCTGCCCAGCAATAAATCGCGGATAACGCCTCCCACCAGATACAGTTCAGGGAAAGGTTCCTTAATATCAGACACCCATTTACCCAGATCGATGACATCCATTGCTGACGAATTCATAGACCTTTTTTCAATCCGCCTTGTGGGTGAAGGACGCCCACAGGACGGCCCCTAAAATCAGCGCCCCCCCCGATATCGTTCGCAGCGACGGCGTTTCGTGAAGCAGTATCCAGGCCAGCAGGATGCCGTAAACAGGCTCCAGACCGAAAACGATACTGGCGGTTTGGGCGCGAAGCGTCCGAAGGCTTGCCACCACCAGTCCCTGAGCCAACGCGGTGAATATGACACCCAGCACCATCAAAAGCAGGATGTCCCATCCGGTGACAGCGCTTTTCCACTGAAACGCAACCGGAAGCGTACACAGGGTGGCGAATATCTGCTGGTAGAATGCAACGGTGATGGCCGGGTATTTCCGGACATAGGAGCGACTCAGCAGCGACAACAGCGCAAATGTGAATGCCGATACAATTCCCCACAGAACTCCCTGTGTCAGGTGATTGCGGATGTCGAATTTTGGCGTTACCAGAACGAGACCCGCTACCACAACCAGTGCGGAAATCACATTGCGGCGGTGCAGGCTTTCTTTGAAAATGATGGGTTCGAGAAATGTGACGAACAGCGGGAATGTCGAAAATGCGAGCAGTCCCAGCGCCACCGTCGATACCTGGATGGACTGGAAAAAGGTGAACCAGTGCAACGCCAGGATCACGCCCGAAAGCGCCAGCATCAACATATCCTGCCAACGGGCCACCCGCAGACTCGAACGTGTCAGTGCGGCGGCGACCGCCAGAGCGATGCCGCCGAAAGCGGTTCTGCCGCAGGTGATGACCATGGGGCCGGCGGCGATCAGCTTGGCGAAAAGCCCCACCCCTCCAGCCAGCAGCACTGCCGTATGAATTTGAATCAGGCCGGCCCGGTCTTTCAGAATGTTCATATCGCCTCAATACAGGGAAGACACGGGGATAATCCCGTTGAATGTATTATAAAAGTCATCGGACTTCTGAAAACACAACGGATTGATTGTATCAGACCAAGAGATAAAAATCTCCCGTTTTCCACCGGGAATGCGGATGAGGGTAGCTGAAAGTACGATTTTCGTCCATATAAATTCAGTGAACGACACTGAGTTGCAATGCTGCAACCTTTATTTTCTATGGAGCTGCAATCATGACGGCTTCGTAAAAAGTCCGCATGCTGCGCCAGCTCCTGAAATTATTGCCATTGAAAATTAACTCTGGATTATTCACGAAATTATTAAATTTTACCTTGCTATTTTCTGAAAATTGTTACAAGAAAAAAGGTTACATAAAGGGCATCCGCTCTGCATTAAACACTGTCCTTCGCGATTGAGGCATATTTGTTATATCTGCCCAATTATCCAGGGATTTCTGCGCTCTGCATCTGAATTTTTTTGCATAAGCCACCCGGATTTCGATTTTTTACAGGCGTTGTCTGTAGATCCAAGCCCGTCAGCTTGTTTTTTGGATTTTTTGTCCTATTATTAAAATCCTAATTGTCTGTAACTGAGAGGTCATGGCCTTTTAAGGAGAAAAACAGCATGTGTCGTTTATTTGCCATAACCAGTGAAGAACCGCTTTCGCCCATGGTGGCCTTTAAAGCGCTGGATGTCATGCGTGAAGGGCATGATGGTTCCGGTGTCGGGCTTTTTTTACGAGATCTGGGCGGTCCCTTTGAAGAAATGAAAGATGCGCCGATTCTTTCCGGAATTTTTACGGAAAATGGGCTGAAGCGCCTGGATACATTTATGATGAATCTGGGATTCATGACCAAATACAAACTGCCGATCAAGGTTTCCAGAACTCCGCCGGCAGGAATTCCCAAGCGTGATATCTACCTCGTCCGCGCCTATGAATATCCGGAGGAGTGGGATGGACTGAGCCAGCAGGAACTTTACAGCCGGCTGGTAAGCGTTCGCCTTCAGTTGCGGAAGATGGGCGAGGCGGAAAACGATATGATGGTGTTCTCTTTCTGGCCGGATGTCATCATGATCAAGGAAATTGGTGAACCGCTCAAAGTTGCTCAGCATTTGAAGCTTGATCGCAAAGATCTCAAAGCCAGGGTGATCATGGCCCAGGGGCGTCAGAACACCAACTACGCCATCAACCTGTACGCCTGCCATCCTTTTTTTCTTGAGGGCTTTTCTACAATGACCAACGGAGAAAACACGGCGTTTATTCCCATCAAGGACTATTTACAGTCCCGCGGTGTATCGGGCTATACCGGCTATCAGTCCGATTCCGAGGTCTTCACCCATATTCTGCACTACAGCCAGATGCGGTTAGGGCTGGGTATTGAAGCCTACAAACACATCATTACGCCGCTTCAGGACAAGGAAATTGCCGTGCATCCAAATGCCGCCCTGTTACAGAGCCTTAAACAGTCCTGCAGGCGCCTGATCATTGACGGACCGAACTGCGTTATCGGATGCCTGCCGGATCACAGCCTGTTCATGGTCCAGGATCGCAAGAAACTCCGCCCGGGGGTTGTCGGCGGAAGACCTGGCAAATATGCGTTTTCATCTGAAATCTGTGGTCTGGATGCCGCTATTCCGGATCGCGACAAGAGTCTGGATTTTCAACCCATGCACATCGATACAGCCATTGTCGGCCCCAATCGTCAGGAGGTAATCACATGCCGTCAAACCGCCCCATTACCCCTTCCACGCTGAGCGTCAGGGATCTGCCCTGGCAGATCGTCTGGGATAAGGATAAATGCACACTATGTGGGCAGTGTACGGCCATATGTCCTGTACATGCCTTAGAGCTGGGGGTTTTTCGTAAAAGGACCGTCGAGTTGCCGCTTGGAATCATCGGCGCTCCCCCTGAGAATCATATGCAGTTGTTTTACGGCATCCGCCAGAAAACGGATCCGGCATTTGCCTGTGTGGGTTGCGCCATGTGTACGATGGTCTGCCCGAACGACGCTGTTTCGCCTCATCGCAGTGATGACGCGGATAAACTGGTGTTCCACAGAGACCGCGGCGGCCTTCCCCGAAGTCGTGGCGGCAGGCGTAATGCGCCGGGAACAGTTCTGGATCAAATCAAATTCATCCGGATTTCCATGCTGACCGACCCTGCGCTGGACGCCGGCAGGCACGAATTTGAAATTCGAACGCTGCTCGGACGGGTGTTGCCGCCGGAAGACAATCTGAAATTTATCCGCCAAAACGGCTGGATTCCACCGGTGCGCGAAATTTATCCGCTGATGATTGGCGGCATGTCATTTGGAGCGCTGTCTCCCAACATGTGGGAAGGGCTTCAGATGGGTGTAGCCTATCTGAACGAAGAGCTGGGGATGCCCGTCCGGATCAGCACAGGAGAAGGCGGGTGTCCTCCCAGACTCCTGCGCTCCCGCTTTTTAAAGTATGTGATTCTCCAGATCGCCAGCGGTTATTTTGGATGGGATGAAATCATCCATGCCATTCCGGATATGAAGGAAGACCCTTGCGCTATCGAAATCAAGTATGGACAAGGCGCCAAGCCCGGAGACGGTGGACTTTTGATGTGGTATAAGGTTAACCGCCTGATTGCGGCGATTCGAGGGGTTCCGGCCGGCGTCAGTCTGCCGAGTCCGCCCACCCATCAGACCCAGTATTCCATCGAGGAATCTGTGGCCAAGATGATTCAGTCCATGTCGATGGCCTGGGGATTCCGGGTGCCGGTGTATCCGAAAATATCCGGCACCTCCACGGCGATGGCGGTTCTGAACAACCTGACTCGAAACCCCTATGCCGGAGGGCTGGGCATTGACGGTGAAGACGGCGGTACGGGCGCGGCCTACAATATCTCCATGAACCATATGGGGCATCCGATCGCCAGCAACATCCGCGACGCCTATCTGGGGCTTGTCACCGCCGGAATGGAAAACGAGATACCGCTGATCGCCGGCGGCGGCATCGGAAAAAGCGGTAATCTGACGGCCAATGCGGCGGCGCTGATCATGCTGGGCGCCAGCGGCGTTCAGGTCGGCAAATACATCATGCAGGCCGCGGCAGGGTGTCTGGGCGCGGAGAGCGACCGCTGCAACATCTGCAACATCGGTCAATGTCCCAAGGGCATTACTTCTCAGGACCCGAGGCTGTACCGCAGGCTCGATCCGGAGCTGGTGGCGCAGCGTGTGGTGGATGTTTTTCTGAGCTTTGATATGGAATTCAGGAAAATCATCGCCCCGCTGGGCCGGTCAACGTCCCTGCCGGTAGGCATGTCCGATGCCCTGGGCGTCAGCGATTATCATATTGCTGAACGTTTGAAAATCAATTACGTGGTGTAATTTTGGCGACTTTTTACGAAGTCGTTCATTCAAAATTCATCGTTCTTATCGCGGAGCATAAGGTCCATGGATGACAAGTTGATTACCATTTCTGGAAAAATAGACGGGATACGTCTGGATTCCCGTATCCTTGAAGAACAGATTCAGGATGCCGTGGCGAAAGGGTACCGGCAACTGGAGGTTCAGGCGTTCGGGCAGCACGGTATTGGCGGCAGGCTCTGGCGGGCAGGCAGCGATCCGGTGCATGTGACGGTTCAGGGGTATTCGGGACAGCGATTGGGGTCTTTGGGATTTCCCAATACCCTGATCGAGGTCAATGGACCGGTCTCCGACGATGTCGGCTGGCTTAATGCCGGCGCTCAGATCGTGGTTCGCGGTAACGCGGGCAACGGCGCGGTCAACGCCATGTCACAGGGAAAAGTTTATATTGCCGGCAATATCGGCTCTCGTGGTATGACGATGACCAAACAGAACCCCCGGTTTCCCGCCCCTGAACTCTGGGTTCTGGGTTCGGTCGGAGACTATTTCGGCGAATTCATGGCAGGTGGTGTTGCTGTTATCTGCGGTATTCATCCGCAAAATCCCGATAATGTGCTGGGATATCGTCCGCTGGTAGGAATGGTGGGCGGTAAGGTATTTTTCCGGGGTTCTCACAAAGGTTTCAGCCAGGTGGACGCCAAGATAGCCCCTGTTACGGAAGAAGACTGGCAGTGGCTTACCCAGAACCTGGAGGCTTTTCTTCGAACGATCGAACGGCCTCATTTGCTGGAATCCTTGACGCAGCCGGACGAGTGGCAGTTGCTGGTAGCCCGGACGCCTAAAGAAAAGGCTGGCCGGCAACGCCGGCCGATGGCCTCGTTTCACCGGGATGTCTGGGATAAGGAACTGGGAAAGGGCGGATTGCTCGGCGATCTGGTGTCTTCAGATCGGAGTCCGATTCCGTTGATTCCGACCGGTAGTTTGCGGCGTTATGCGCCAATCTGGGAAAACCGGAAATACAAATCGCCGTGCGAGGCCAGTTGTCCTACCGGAATTCCTGTCCCGGAACGGTGGCGGCTGATTCGCGAGGGCCGGGTGGATGAAGCCGTGGACCTGGCGCTGACCTACACGCCGTTTCCGGCGTCGGTTTGCGGGTATCTGTGCCCGAACCTGTGTATGCAGGCATGTACCCGCCAGCAGGCGCAGATGCCGGCAGTGGATGTCACCCGGCTTGGAAAGGCCAGTATTGATGCAAGACTTCCAGACCTTCCTGAAATTACAGGAAAAAACATCGCAATTATCGGCGCCGGTCCTGCGGGGTTGTCGGTGGCGTGGCAATTGCGGCTGAAAGGTCACAACGTCACGGTCTTTGATCTGGCGGGCAGTATGGGCGGCAAGATGGCGTCCGTCATTCCTGAAACCAGGATACCGAAGGCCATTATAACCGCGGAACTGGAGAGAGTTCAAAGCGTTATTCCTCATGTGCATCTTCGGCAGCAATTGGAAAAAGCGGACATTGAGCGTTTCCAGGAAGACTACGATTTTCTGGTGATTGCCGTAGGCGCGCAAAAA